>JACCWY010000175.1 GCA_013697395.1 Chloroflexota bacterium
CTCCTCGTCCATCTCGCCTGGTCGGCGCTCGTCCTCGGAGCTGCGGCGCTCGTCATCGGCCTCGAGCTGGCCTCTTCCTGCCCGGCGGGCGGTCCGCTCGCCTTCGGGGACTGCGAGCGGGTCCGGCCCTTCGCCGTCGGCGTGGTCGGTGTCGCCGCGCTCCTGTACGTGGGCGGCCTGTCGGCCGTTCGCTGGTGGACCGGTGGCCTCGTTCGCCGCGGCGTGGCGGACGCGCGCGCCGCCCGCGACTGGTACCTGCTGGCTGGTGGGCTCGGCTTGGTCGTCGCGCCGCTGCTTGCCTTTACGCTGGTCTCGGCCCTTCGCTAGGCATGGCCTCGCCGCCTTCGGCCGCAGCGGCCCGCACGCGACGGCGACGGGCGCGAGCCACGACGTAGACGTGCATCAGCTCGCGCACGTCCTGGTCGTCCAGCTCGTCATCACCGAGCAGCGCCGCCTCGACACGCCTGGTGGGGAGCTCGCGAGACTCGGCGAGGCGCGAGAAGTAGTCGCCGACGTGCTGGATCCCGTCCAGCTTGCGCAGCGCGTCGGCGAGCTTCGTCGCGGTCGCCAGTGACGGCGCGCGCTCGCCACTGACGAGGCGCGAGATGGTCGAGTGGTCGACCCCGGAGAATGCGGCCAGCTGGCGCTGGCTCATCCGGGCTTCGCGCAGCTGGCGTCGGAGCCAGACGTTGAATGCGATGACCCCGGCCCAGCTGCCCCCTCCCCGGGCGAGGTCGACCACCAACGACGCCCCGCCACCGAGCGCGAGCGTGATCGCGACCGCCGCGGTGCCGAGCAACGGGGCGGCAGGCAGGCTGCCACCGATTCGAGCGGGGGCTTCCCCTGCCGCCACGTCGACTGGTCGGCGTGCCGAAGCCCCGGCAGCGGCGGCCTGCCCTGCCAGCTCGTGGCGGCCCCACGACTCGTCGACGACCGGCGCGACGGGCGTCCGAGCGGCCGGCGTCGATTGGGTTGGATCGCCGGTTGCCGGCACGAGGGCCTGGCCGGCGGCCCCCGGCTCGACGGCCGCCGGTTCGGCGGCGGGCTGGTCGACGACGCCCACCGTCCCGAGCAGCGCAGGAACCGGTTGCAGGAGCTCACCGACGGGCAGGGGTTCGGTCAACGACAGGAGCTCGCCGACAGGCAGCGGCTCGGCCACTGGCAGGAGCTCATCCGCCAGGTCGGTCAGGGACAGGAGGTTGCCGACATCGGTGATGAGGGGGGAGACGACGCCCGTGTCGTTCGACGTAATCGGCGGGATCGGCGTCGGAAGGGGCAGCTCGCATGGCAGGAGCACGATCGCCAACGCGGGGCACACTGGGGGCGGCGGCGAGATAGGGCCACCCGCCGCCACGACGGACGCCGAGCCAGCGACCAGCAGGATCCAGCCGGATCCCATCGCCGCCAGCCGTCGGGCGATCGTCACGGCAACAATGGTAGCGCCGAAACGGAGGATCGTCAGGCGGGCCATCCCCGTTCACACGACCATTCGGCCCTTCGCTAGGATGAACACATGAGCACGGCCACCGCCGATCTGCGCGCCCGCCTGGCTGGCGTCGCGACCATCACCGGCTCCGGCCTCGACGTGACCGATGAGCGTCGGTTCCGCGACGAGGTGCTCGACGGCCTCGTGTTCGAGGCGGTCTTCGGGAATGATGCGTCGGTCCGCGACGCGGCGCGCTGGATCATCTGGAGCGCCTCCCAGGCGCTGGGCTGTCGATCGGCGTCGATCCACGAGCTCTACCGCGCCCGTGGCCGGGGCGAGATCGATGCGACGCGCTTCACGGTGCCGGCCATCAACGTCCGGGCCGTGACGTACCTGACGGCGCGGCAGGCGTTCGCTGCCGCCCTCGAGCGCGACGCGGCAACGATCATCTTCGAGATCGCCAAGAGCGAGATGGCCTACACCGACCAGCGTCCGGCCGAGTACGCGGCCGTCGTGCTTGCCGCCGCGATGCGCGAGGGATGGCGCACACCGGTCTTCCTGCAGGGCGATCACTTCCAGTTCAACGCAACGAAGTGGGCGTCCGATCCGAGGGCGGAGCTCGGTGGGATCAGGGACCTGACGCGCGAGGCGATCGGTGCCGGGTTCCTGAACGTCGACATCGACAGCTCCACCCTCGTCGACCTGTCGCACCCCACGGTCGAGCAGCAGCAGCGGGTCAACGCCGAGAACACCGCCGAGCTCACGCGGCTCATCCGCGACCTTCAGCCGGACGGCGTCACGATCAGCATCGGCGGCGAGATCGGCGAGGTGGGGAAGACGAACTCCACGGAGGCTGAGCTGCGCGCCTACCTCGACGGCTACCTGGCGCTGCTAGGCCCGGGCACCGAGCCGATCAGCAAGGTCAGCATCCAGACCGGGACCAGCCACGGCGGCGTGCCGATGCCGGACGGCAGCGTGGCACAGGTGAGCATCGACTTCGACACTCTCGGACGGCTGTCGACGGTCGCCCGCGAGCAGTACGGCATGGCGGGCTGCGTCCAGCATGGCGCTTCGACGCTTCCCGAGGAGGCGTTCCACCACTTCCCCGAACACGGCGCCGCGGAGATCCACCTCGCCACCGGTTTCCAGAACATCCTGTACGACGAGGGCGGCCTTCCCGACGACCTGCGCGCGGAGATGATGGACTGGTGCCGCACAAACGTCGCGGACGAGCGCAAGGAGGGGGAGACCGAGGAGCAGTTCCTGTACAAGACGCGCAAGAAGGCGATCGGGCCGTTCAAGCGCCGGCTCTGGACCCTGCCGGAAGCGGCGGCCGATCAGATCGCGGCCAACCTGCGCGCGAAGTTCGGGCTTCTCTTCGACGAGCTCGGCATCGCCGGCACGCGAGACGAGGTCGAGCGCTTCATCACCCCCGTTGCGGTCCCACTGCTCCTGCCGGAGGCCCTCGGCGGATCCGGCGCGGCGGCAGCCAGCGCGGGGGCATCGGTCTTCGAGGACGACGGCTCCGGCGAATAGGCCGAGCTAGCGGATCCCGATGAGCTTCTGCAGGACCGGCTGATCCGCCAGGCCGATGAGCCGGCGTGCGGCCGACGGCGGTAGCCTGGCCAGGGCATCCAGCGCTCGGAGGAGGTCGTCGGCGCTCAGCTCGCCGACGAGCGCCCACAGTCCGTCGACCGTCGCCGGCTCGAGGCGATCGAGCGTCGCGAACAGTCGCTCGATGGCTCGAGCATCGCCCTTGACGAAGATCTCGACGCCGCGGTCGAAGCGCCGGACGAACTCGAGGAGCTCTCCGAATCGCACGCTCAGCTGGGCGAGCTCCGGGTCCGCTCCGTCACCCGTGGCGCCGCTCCGCGCCTGTGCCGCGCATCGCGCGATGACCGGGATGACGGGGTCCGTCTCGCGTTCCTTCCGCGCCGCCGCGACGCGCCGGAACCACTCCCAGTGGTCGCCCACCGCACGCCATGCCGTCGCCGCCGGGCCGCGCTGGCCGGAGCGCCGCGGCGCATCGGCCCGCCGGATGAGGCCCCATTCCTCGCATTGCGTCAGGGCCAGGCTGGCGGCGCGATGGCTCATGCCGAGCGCGCGCCGCACTTCCGGCTCCGAGAGCGGCCCGTTGGACACGAGCAGGTAGCCCTGGACCGTGGCCGTGGACGGGGCCACGCCCCATGCCGCGCCGATCTCCCCCCAGGCGACGGCAAACGATCGACGCAGCTCCTCCGCGGCCGAGGTCGCCGCTGCAAACGTGCTACTCACCGGAGCATGTTAGCGCGGGGCCTATTCGCCGGGAGCGGATGCGAAGAAGCCCCGGCGGACGTGCCAGGGCTTCGGGTCGCGCGACAGGAGGAGACTAGTGGGCGCAGCCTCCGGCCTTGGCCGGCGAGCCGTCCGTGTTGAAGGACGAGCCGCATGCGCAGCTGCTGACCGCATTCGGGTTGTTGATGGCGAAGCCGGAGCCCATGAGCGAGTCGACGTAGTCGATCTCGGCGCCGTCGACATGCTGCTGGCTGAACTGGTCGATCACGACCGGCACGCCGGCATGATCCTCGACCCTGTCGCCCTCGTTCACCTTCTCGTCGAATGCGAGGCCGTAGCTGAAGCCGGAGCACCCGCCGCTCTTGACGAACAGGCGAAGGCGCGCGTCGGCCTTGCCCTCGCGGGATCGGAGCTCGAGCACCTTCTTCGCGGCGGCCTCCGTGACCGACACGAGCAGCCCACCGCTGGGTGCGCCGCCGGTCATCGGGATCGGCTCGCGAGGAGTCTCGGAGATGGTCATTGCGTATCAATCTCCTGATGAGCGCCGCACGGGCGCACCGGTGTCGGAATTCGCTTCGGAAAGTATAGCAGTCGCACGTTTCCTGCCAGTCCTGCGGGCCGGGGACTTTCGGCGCCGCCGGCTCTCGAGCGATTCGTGCGATGAGCGCGCCAGCGCATCCGACCGCGCCTCATCGGTACACTAGGCGCCCCGACCAGGCGACGCACCCCGCAGCGAGGACGAGCCAGCGTGAGACTTGCGAGCCGCATGGAGCGCATCGGCACCGAGACCGCGTTCGAGGCAGCCGCCCGCGCCCGCGCGCTCGAGGCCACCGGGCGAGAGGTCATCCACCTGGAGATCGGCGAGCCCGACTTCGACACCCCGCGCCACGTCTCCGAGGCGGCCGCCCGCGCCCTGCTCGACGAGGGCGCCACGCACTACACCGCAGCCACCGGCATCCCCCCGCTGCGCGAGGCGATCGTCGCGGACGTGAAGCGCTGGAAGGGGATCCAGACGACGCCCGAGCAGGTCGTCGTCACACCCGGCGCCAAGCCGATCATGTTCTACGCCATGCTCGCCCTCGTCGACGATGGCGACGAGGTGATCTATCCGAACCCGGGGTTCCCGATCTACGAGTCGATGGCGCGCTACGTGGGGGGTACGCCCGTGGCGGCTCCACTGCGCGAGGCCAACGACTTCCGGATCGACGTCGACGAGGTGGCAGGGCTGATCACCGAACGCACCAGGCTGCTCGTCCTCAACACGCCGAACAACCCCACCGGATCGGTCCTGACCGATGAGGACATCGGCCGCCTGGCACAGCTCGCGGTCGAGCACGATCTCGTCGTCCTGGCCGACGAGATCTACGGACGCCTCCAGTACGAGGGGAGCCTGATCAGCATCGCGACGCTCCCGGGCATGGCGGAACGCACGATCACGCTCGACGGCTTCAGCAAGACGTTCGCAATGACCGGCTGGCGCATGGGCTACGGCGTCCTGCCCGAGTGGCTCGTGCCGGCCTTCAGCCGGCTGGTCATCAACAGCGTGTCGTGCACGAACGCGTTCGCTCAGTACGGTGCCATCGAGGCGCTCACGGGGTCGCAGGACGAGGCCGATGCCTATCGCGCCGAGTTCATCGCCCGCCGGTCGCTCATGGTCGACGGGCTGAATGCGATCGAGGGGATCACGTGCCGCATGCCGCACGGCGCGTTCTACGCCTTCCCGAATGTGACGTCGTTCGGGCGCACGAGCGCCGAGGTCGCCGACCACCTGCTCTACGACGCCGGCGTGTGCGGGCTGGCCGGGACCGCGTTCGGGAAGCACGGCGAGGGATACCTTCGCTTCAGCTACGCAAATTCGCGCGAGAACCTCTCCCTGGCGCTGGAGCGCATCGGCGAGTCGCTGGCCACACTCCAGCGCACCGGTGAGCTCGTCGGGGCGGCGTCGTGACGCCGATCGGGCGCCAATCAGGTTGGCCCTGTGACGATCGACCGCGTCTCGAGCCGTCGTTCGGCCAATCGGCTTGGCGGCACGAGCTAGGGGCGACGGAGTACCGTCGGTTCCGTAGTCACTGGGCCAACCGGGTTGGCGTCGCGCGGTCACGCCCGCGATGAAGCCGCGCGTCCTCGTCACCCGCGTCATCCCGGACGCCGGCCTGGACCTGGTGCGGGCGGCCTGCGAGGTCGACCTGTGGGAGGTCGAGCTGCCGCCGCCTCGCGATGAGCTCCTACGACGTGTCGCCGGCAAGGACGGCCTCCTCTCGCTCCTGACAGACCGGGTCGACGACGAGCTGCTGGACGCGGCCGGGCCGCAGCTCAAGGTGGTCAGCAACTTCGCCGTCGGCTTCGACAACATCGACGTGCCGGCGCTCACGCGGCGACGCATCCCCGCCGGCAACACCCCGGGCGTGCTGACGGAGACGACCGCCGATCTCGCTTTCGCGCTGCTCATGGCCGCGGCGCGCCGCATCCCCGAGTCGGTCGACTACGTCCGAGGCGGCCGGTGGAAGACGTGGGGTCCGATGCTGCTGATGGGCGTCGACATTCACGGCGCGACGCTCGGGATCGTCGGCTTCGGACGGATCGGGCGCGAGATGGCCCGTCGGGGACG
>JACCWY010000178.1 GCA_013697395.1 Chloroflexota bacterium
GCCCAGCCGGTCGCCCAGGCGCAGCCGGCGGCCCAGGCAACTCCTCCACCGGATCCGACACCGAAGGAGATGACCGTCGACGGGCTGCGTCGTCCCACATCGGCGGCAGGCCTCGACGGCGTCGCCAGCATCGTCATCGAGCGCAACGCCCCGGACCTGACGGAGCGCCTTGCGGCGGACGATGCCCTCGGCCGCCCGCAGAGCTCCAGCCAGTCCGTGACCGGCGACGACCCAGAGGAGCGACCGGTTCGCGCGCTGGAGGTCACCGCGGCCGCCCCGGCCGACGCCGGGCCCTTCGACGGGATCGTCGGAGCCCTGCTCGGCTTCCTGTTCGGCTGAAGGCTTTCCTCAGCCGGCGTCCGGGTCTGTCAGCCCGGGTGCAGCCAATGCGGCCGATCCGCCGGGTGCGGGTGGGACCCGACCCGATGCGCCCGATGCGCCCGATGCGCCCGATGCCAATCCAGTTAGCCCTGTGACGAACGGAGGCTGACTCATCGGCTATTCGGCCAAGCTGGTTGGCCGAATGTCGGAGGAAGTCGGTGTTCGGGCCTCGTAGGCCACGTGGCCGCGGGTTCGGACGTCGCAGCGCCAACCCAGTTGGCATCGGTCAAAGCAGGCACCCAGGCGCACCAAAGCGCAGTGAGGGATATATACGTATATACGCCGTGCCCGGCCGTCCCTCGCGTGTGCCGGCACCTCGGTAGACTCATGGACCATGCCGGTGATCCTCGAGGCCCACGATCTCGTCAAGCGTTACCCGCTCGGCGAGGGCCAGGTCGAGGCCCTCAGCGGAATCTCCCTGGCGGTCGAGCGCGGCGAGTTCGTGGCCATCATGGGCAGCTCGGGCTCGGGCAAGTCGACCATGCTGCAGCTGCTCGGCGGCCTGGACCTGCCGACGTCGGGCGAGGTCGTCATCGATGGCGTGCGGATCTCCACGCTTGATGACGAGCGCCGCACGCTGACCCGCCGGGACAAGACCGGCTTCGTCTTCCAGTTCTTCAACCTGATCCCGCTGCTGACCGTGGCGGAGAACGTCGCGCTGCCGTTCCTCATCGCCGGCGACCCGGCCACTCGTCACCGGTCGCGGATCGACGAGCTGCTGACCATGGTCGGGCTGGCCGACAAGGCGAATCACCGGCCCGATCAGCTGAGCGCCGGCGAGCAGCAGCGCGTGGCGCTGGCACGGGCGTTGGCCACCTCCCCGGCCATCCTCCTCGCCGATGAGCCCACGGGCAACCTCGATTACACGACCGGCACCGAGATCCTCGACCTGCTCTGGGATTCAGCCGATCGCCTGGAGCAGACGATCATCCTCGTGACGCACGCCGCCCACGCCGCGGCCTACGCCGATCGCGTCCTCGTGGTTCGCGATGGCCGCCTCCTGGACGAGATCGCGCTCGGACGGCGCCGCGACCACGACGCGCGCGAGCTCATCGCCCGCCTGGCCACGCTGGGACTCTAGGAGCGTCCATGCGGCTGGCGACGCTCGCCTGGCGCGGGCTCTTCGCCCGCCCGCTGCGGACCGCCCTCGCGGTCATCGGCATCGCCCTCGGCGTAGCCGTCGTGACCGCCACCATCATCACCAGCGCGGCCGCCGACGCGGCACTCCGCAGCGCGACCGCCGACCTGCTGGGCACGGCCGACGTGCGGCTGCGCGCCTTCGCCGAGACCGGCTTCACTCCCCGGACCGTGCAGGCCCTGCGTGGATTCCCGGACGTGGATGCGGTTGCGCCGGTCTCCGAGCGTCGCCTCGTCGCGTACACGGCCCCCGGCGAGGCCGAGGGCGTCTTCTCCCTGCTCGTCCTCGGGATCGATCCGGATGCGGATGCTGCGATCCGTGAGCTGCGACTGGTCGACGGCGTTCCCCTCTCGCCCGACAGCCCGACCGATGCGCTCGTGGCGGCGTCGTGGGCACTGCGGAACGGGCTCGATCTCGGCGACGAGATTCGGCTCAACGGCAGGCGCGAGGGGCTGCCGCCTCTGCGGATCATCGGCCTGATGGGTGACACCGGCTTCGCGGCACTCGAGCGCGGCGAGGTCCTGGTCGTCTCGCGGGCAACGCTCGACGAGTCGTTCGACGTGCCGGCCCCGATCCGGTACCTGGATCTCGACCTCGGCGCGGGAGACGTGTCGGAGGCGCTCGACCGCGTCACGGCCAGCCTGGACGAGGCGTTCATCGTCGAGACGCCGGCTGACGCCGCCGCGCGGCTCGCCTCCGCCCAGGCGAGCTTCGGGAACGTCGCCTTCCTGTTCGGGCTGGTCGCGATGGTCTCGGGCGCGTTCCTGGCGGGGAACACGCTGGCCATGACGGTCGGGGAGCGAACGCGTGAGCTCGGCCTCCTGCGGGCCGCGGGCACCACCTCGCGCCAGGTGCTGGGCATCGTGCTGCGCCAGGCAGCCGCTCTCGGCGTGGCGGGCGCCGTGGTGGGCACTCTCGTCGGCATCCTTCTCGCGACGTGGATGATCGGCTTCCTGTCGTCGACCCGTGCGGCGCTCGTGGTCGGCCTGCCGCTGCCGCCCATGGGGCTGCTCCTCGCGTTCGTGCTGGGCGTGGGCGTCACGCTGGCCAGCGCGGTCGTCCCCGCCATGCGTGCGGCCCGCCTCTCGCCGCTCGATGCGTTGCGCCACTCGACCCGCACCGGCCTGGGGCTCGTCGACCGCCTGCGATGGCTGGTCGTTGCCGAGCTGGTGATCGTGGCACTCGCAATCGTGCTCCTCCCGGTGGAGCGTACGGAGACACCGTTCCTACCGATCTTTCTGTCCCTCGGCATTCTGCTGGGTGGCGCCGTGGCGACGGCCTTCGTGCTCGAGCCGCTGGGCAGGATCATCGGCCGCCCGTTCGAGTGGATCTTCGGCGCCCAGGGGCTGCTGGGCCGGGCGAACCTGTCGCGCGACCGTGCGCGGACCGGGCTGACGGTGGGCGGCATGATGATCGCGCTCGCCGCGGTCGTGGCCCTCGGCACGGTCGCCGAGTCCGCCCGAGCCGGCGCGGAGCGCTGGGTCGACTCGATCCTGCCGGGCGGCCATGCCATCCGCAGCAGCGTCCCGCTCGACGTCGAGTCCTTCCGCCCGACCTTCGACGCCACCCCGGGCGTCCTGGTCGCCAGTCCCGTGTACGAGGTGCCGGCGGTACGCGTCACGGACGAGGGGCAGGAGGAAGTCGCGGTCGCCGGCATCGACCCCAACGTGTTCCAGGACTCGGGCGCGCTGATCGTGCGAGAGGCAGAGCGCGCCGATGCCTACGCGGACCTGCGCACCGGCGGCTCGGTGCTCGTCCCGGCGGCGCTCGCCACCCGAGAGGGGATCGACGTCGGCAATGTCATCGCCCTGGGCCTGCCCGGCGCCGAGCCGACCGAGTTCATCGTCGCGGGCATCGTCGAGTACACGATCCCGGCGCGGACGCCCGACGGGGCGCTGCTCGTCGGGGCGGCGGACGCGCGCGACCGGTTCGGCGTCACGACGTCGTCACTGTGGATCATGGTCCGCCAGCCGGACGTGCCATCCTCGGTCTTCGCTACCGCTGTGAGGGACACCGCCGCCCAGCTTTCCGCCCAGCCGTTGACGGCGCGCGATCTCGCCGGTGACCTCGCGCGCTCCCTCGATCGGCTGGTCGGTCTGTTCGATGTGCTGGCGCTGATCTCGGTCGTCATCGGCGGGCTTGGGATCGTGAACACGCTCGGCATCGGGGTGAGCGAGCGTGTCCGCGAGATCGCCATCCTGCGCGCGCATGGCATGACCGTCGGGCAGGTGCAGGCGATGGTGGTGGCGGAGGCCGCCATGATGGGGGCCATCGGCGGCGTGCTCGCCATCGTCACCGGCCTGGCGGTCGCGTTCACGCTCGTGACCGGTGGGGCATCGGCCGACCTCGACGCCGGACTGCGGCTGCCGTGGGGGCTCCTGGCCGCGGTCGTCCTGGTCGGGACCGGCGTGGCAGCCCTGGCCGGTCTCTACCCCGCCCGGGTGGCGGCCCGGCTGTCCATCGTGCGCCACCTCACACACTTCGAATAGGAGCACCGATGTCGTCACCGACCCGATTCTGGGAGGCCACCGCGGGCCGCGCCTTCGTGGGCCGCCTCGCCGCCGGCGCGGATCTCGTCGCGGAGATCGAGCGACTGTGCGCGGAGCAGGGCGTGGTGGCCGCGCAGGTGACCGTCATCGGTGCCGTGCGCCGCGTCACCTATGCGTATTACGAGCAGGACGATCACCGCTACCTGGAGCTGGCGTCGACCACGCACCACGAGATCGTCGGTTTCGTCGGCAACGTCTCGCTGCGAGATGACCGGCCCTTCCTGCACGCCCATGCCACGTTCGCGGATGCCGGCGGCGCCACGGTCGGCGGCCACCTCCTGCGCGGCTGCGAGGTGTTCGCCGCCGAGGTTATGATCCGGGAGCTCGGCGGGGTCTCGCTCGTTCGTGTCCCCGACGAGGAGACCGGGCTCGCCCTGTGGTGAGTGACCTCGACGCCCTCCTGGAGCGTCATTCGCCGGCGGTGCGGGAAGTGTTCGTCGCGCTTCGCGCGCTCGTGCGCGAGGTCTTGCCCGATGCGGTCGAGCAGCTGGACATGCCAGACCGGCTGCTCGCATTCGGATTCGGCCCGCCCGGCGGCGTCCGCATGAGCGGCTTCGCGGTCGGGCTCATCCCGCATGCAGCACACGTCAACGTCCAGCTGGCCGACGGCGCCCTCCTGC
Source organism: Chloroflexota bacterium (assembly GCA_013697395.1). Taxonomy (GTDB): domain Bacteria; phylum Chloroflexota; class Limnocylindria; order QHBO01; family QHBO01; genus JACDBZ01. Next base: position 4,689 of record JACCWY010000178.1, read on the forward strand.
CGGACCCGGAGCGCGTCGTGGAGGGTACCGGCAAGCGCATTCGCCACGTCAAGTGCCGCTCGCTGCAGGACGTCGCAGCCCCGGCGCTGCGCGCGGTTCTCGAGGAGCAGGCGTCGCGGCGTCGAGGCGGATAGGAGGGCGCTGGCTCAGAGACGATCAGCCGCCGGAATCGTCCTCGGTCCCGCGGTCCTGCTGACCGGGTGCCTTGTCACGTCCGTGGCCGCCGCCGTTGCCCATGATCGACCCGATACCCGGATGGAACCCGAGCTCCTTCGCGATCCGGCCCCAGCCCATGCCGCTACCCTCGGTTCCGTCGCCGTCACGCATGGCCGTGATCGATTCGACCGTGATTTCGTCGTTCGGGTCGGCCGCCCAGGCCGTGACCCGGACGGCCCCGCCAACCCCGTAGCGTGTCGCGAGGTCAGCCAGCACCGCGTCGTCCACGGCGATTTCGCTGGCGCGCAGCCGATCGGCCGCATGCGCGACCTCCTCCGCCGTCGGCGGTGACTCGTCGTCGTCCTGCGTCACGCCCGCCGGCTCAGCCGTGGCCTGCGGCTGGCGCGTGGCGAGGACGGTGCCCGAGACAGCCAGGATGAGCGCTGCGCCGGCGAGCAGTGCGAGTCGAGTGCCTCGGTTCATCGGTCGGTCCCCCAGTTCACGTGACGTAGCGACAGCATACGGATTGAACCTTACGGTGAACCTTGCGTCCAGGGGCAGCGGTGCTGCGGTGCACCGGTGCCTGCCCGCCGATCTTTCAACATCCCTCGGGCTTCTCTGGGTGCCTTCGACGTCCTGGTCCTGGTACTGCTGCCGAAACAATGTCGGAGAAGGGCGGAACGGTCGGGTTAGTGCCAGTTGCTCGACGCGTGGATTGGCGGGATAGTCATGGGACTTCGGTTGGGGGGTGCCGACTGGTGGGAACGTAACGATCCGGCCGGTGCCCTCGGGGGAAAGAGGGGCCGGCCGGAGTCGTGTTCACGGGAAACGCCACGAGGCCCATCGTGCGGTCGCGGGAACCGTCGTCGCCGGCGCACCGGCGCGTGCCTCAGCGTTAGAGAACCGGGCGCGTCCCGTAGGAAGGGGAGGCTGCCCGGGGTGCCCATAGGATAGGGATCCCCCGCGGACGTCGTCATGACGGACTTGTCATGAACAACCTGTCATGACGCCGGGCCCCCGGCTGGGACACCATCGGGATCATGCCGCCCCTGACGTTGGATCGAGAGCGCATCGCACTCCAGATTCGAGCCGTCGTCGTTCCGTTTCGCCTCGAGCAGGAACGAAGGGACCCCGAGGCCTGCGAGAGCTACCGCGTTCGAGCGCGACCGCTTCTCGACTACCTGGACGACGCGGTCGGACCGCATCCCGACCTCCAGGCGGCGCTGGCAGCGGCTCGAGCGGAGCTCGGGCTCGACGCCTCGCGTCACAAAGCATCCCGTCACTGAGGGTTGCAGTCGACCGGGGGCCGAGAAGCGCGCAGACCGCACACGCTGCCGATGTCGTCGCAGCAAGGAGCTCGGTAGGACCCATCGAGGGCGCTACGCCTTCTGACACTTGTCTGGGCGTGCGGGCATCGGGCGTGCTACTGGCCAGGTGAGATGGTGGCCACCAGAGTGCGAGGGCTACGCGATGATGCGGTTGCTGCGGGACCAGGGACTGGCGATTGCCATGTTCGGCATCTTCGCCGTGACACTGGGCGGACTCATGCTGACCGGGTGGAGCAACTACAACGAGGAACAGGCGGAGCACGGCGAGACGGCCGTCGCATTGGATGAGTACCTTGGCACACCGGCCTTCGGCGAAGCGGTGTTCGAGAACTGGGAGAGCGAGTTCCTGCAGATGGGGGCCTACGTCCTGCTGACCGCGTTCCTGTTCAGCCGCGGTTCATCGGAGTCCAAGAATCCCGACGGCGACAACCCGGCAGACGCCGATCCGCGACAGGCCGATAAGCGCGGGAACGTGCCGTGGCCCGTCAGGACCGGCGGCATCGCGCTCGCGCTCTACGAGAACTCGTTGACGATCGCCCTGTTCGCCCTCTTCATCGCGTCCTTCGCGCTGCATGCCGCCACCGGGGCCGGAGCGTACAGCCAGGAGCAGATCGCTCACGGCGGTCAGGCGGTCTCCGTCGTCGGCTATCTCGCAACCTCGCGCTTCTGGTTCGAGTCGTTCCAGAACTGGCAGAGCGAGTTCCTGGCGGTCGGCACCCTGATCGTGTTCTCGATCTTCCTGCGGCAGCGCGGATCGCCCGAGTCAAAGCCCGTCGCCGCCAGCCACGCCGAGACGGGCGCTTGACTGCCGGAGGCGCGCAGCCCGCGATGGTCGCCTAGCGGGCGATGCTATCGAGGTACGCGAAGGCGCGTTCGATGTCGTCGAGCGCGTCAGCGGGCTCGTCCTGCTCGACGACAAACCAATCGACGCCGGTTGACCGGCCCGCCTCGACGATCTCCGGAATCGGCAGGATTCCCTGCCCGGCCGGCGCGTCGTGCGGCTCAGCACCGGCTGCAAGGTCCTTCATGTGGAGCAGCCGGATGCGCTCGGGGTTCGCATGGATCTCCGCGACGGGGTCCCGGCCTCCGACCGCCGCCCAGTAGACGTCCAGCTCGAGCTCGATCTCGGGCCGGAGCTCGGCCAGCAGGACGTCCCAGGCCGTCGTGCCGTCGAGGGGCTCGAATTCGAACGCGTGGTTGTGATAGCCGAGCCGCATCCCGCGCTCCGCGAGCGCCACGGCGAATCCGCCGAGCTCGGCCGCGAAGCGACGCACGTCGCCTGCCGTGCGGCGGTCCTCCTCCGGCATCCAGGGCACGATCATTCGGGGACACCCCACCTCTTCCAACCCGTCGGCCACGGCGGTGAGATCGTCGCGAAGTCGCTCGATGCCCTCGTGTGCGGCCACGACCCGAAGGCTTGCCTGGTCCAGCAGCCGTGCCAGCTCGCCAGGCGCAACCTTCGGCAGCCCAGCCAGCTCCACCGCCCGGTAGCCGGCGGCAGCGACCGCGCCAAGGGTTCCGGCCAGGTCGTCCGCGGCAAGGCGGCGGACGGTGTAGAGCTGGAGCGCGATCTGGTCATGTCGCATGGCGCCACGATAGGGCATCGAACTGGCGTAGCCTCTCCGATCGTGACGCCTCTCGGCCTCGGCATCGTCGGCACCGGCAACATCGCGGGTGCCTACGCCCGCGACATCCTGACCCACCCACAGATCCGGCTGGCGGCCGCCACGGACCTGGACGCGGGGCGGGCTGCGGCGTTCGGCGTGGAGCATGGCTGCCCGATCCACGAGTCGGTCGACGACCTGCTGGCCGATCCGTCGGTCGACATCGTCGTCAACCTGACCGTGCACCACGCCCACTACGAGGTGACGAAGCGCGCCCTCGACGCCGGGCGTCACGTGTACAGCGAAAAGCCGCTCGCGCTCCGATCGAGTGAGGCCCAGGACCTGGTGGCGCTCGCGGCGCAGCGCGGGCTGCGGCTCGGCTGCTCGCCGTCGACATTTCTCGGCGAGGCGCAGCAGACGGCCGCGGCCCTGATCCGGGAGGGCCGCCTTGGACCGGTCCGGGCGGTGTATGCCGAGGTGAACTGGGGCCGGATCGAGGCGTGGCACCCGGCTCCGGTCCCCTTTTTCGACGTCGGCGTCATGGTCGACGTTGGAGTGTATCCGCTGACCCTCGTGACCTCGATGCTGGGGCCGGCTCGCTCGGTCCGTGCGTGGGGCTGGGAACTCAAGCCGGAGCGGACTACGCTGGACGGCAGGCTGTTCCGCATCGGGAGTCCGGATCTCATTGTGGCCGCCATCGAGCTCGACGGCGGCGCCGTCATGCGGCTCACGAGCAGCTTCTACGTCGGACGGCCGGCAAAGCTCACCGGCAGCGTCGAATTCCACGGCGACGACGCGTCCCTCGCGCTCGGCAGCTTCGAGCACTTCGACGCGACCGTCGAGATCGGTCAATACGGCGAGAGCTACGAGCTGGTGCCCCCCGTTCGACAGCCCTTTCGCGGCACGGCGTGGGCTCGCGGCGTCGCGGAGATGGCCGACGCGATCTCGGAGGGGCGACCGCACCGCGCCAGTGAGGAGCAGGCAGCCCACGTCGTCCAGATCCTCGAGGCTGCGGCGGCCTCCATCGCCGACGGCGGCCGGCCCATCAACATCACCGCGAGCTTCTCGCCCCCGCCGTTGATGGATTGGGCGGAGGGCGCTCTGTAGCGGTCCGTGCCTCTTGCGCTGGCGAGGATGATCGGACCAGGCGCACCCGATGGATGGCGCGTCACCCCGAGCAGCCGAGGTAGAGGCCGATGTCCCCCGAGCGCCCGCAGCCGTCGACCCCCGTCATGCCGATCGCGTCGATCGACGACCCGCGAACGATCACGCTGCTGACCACCGAGCACTGGAGCCTGCTGTCGGCCCGGTCGCTCGCCTACAACGAGGCGTTCGTGCGCGCCGGCATGTTCCTCACGTTCCTGTCGACGTCCTTCGTGGCCCTCGCCCTGGTGGCGCAGGCGATGTCCTTCGGCCAGGCCTTCCTCTCGGTCGCCGCGCTCGTGATGACGTTCGACTTCGTCATCGGCCTGACGACGTTCCTGCGGATGAACGGGGCGAACCTCGACGACCTGCGTGCGGTCCACGGGATGGCCCGCATTCGCCACGCATACACGCAGATCACGCCCATCGTGACGCCGTTCTTCACCACGCCCACCCACGACGACCTCGATGCCGTGACGACGGTCTACGGCCCCATCTCGGATCGGCTGGCGGGCCAATTCGTCTACGGGCTGACGACCTCGAACGGCATGATCGGCCTGATTGTGGCCATGGTCGGGGGCGTGCTGGCCACCGTGCTGGCGATGCTCATCGGCCTGGACGGCGGCGCGTCGATCGGGATCGGCGTGGCGGGCGGGGTGATGGTCCTTGCCAGTCTGTTCGCCATCACCGGGGTGACGATCCGCGCGAACAGGCCCGATTCACGGCCCTCTTCCCGACCCCGAGCGCCGACCCGGTCATTGATAAGCAGGACTGAGCGGCGCGGAGGGTTCGTTCGTAGCTCCCATGTGTTCGAGGTAGGAATCGGTCGCGGTGAAGTTCAGTAGGTGTCCTTGCGGCGCCCGATGTCAGCGAGCTGCGGGTAGCAGTCACGGAGTAGGTCCGCGATACCCCACCTAGAACCAAACAGCTCGGCGGCCGCATGGCAGGGGCCCGGCC
>JACCWY010000181.1 GCA_013697395.1 Chloroflexota bacterium
CCTCCCATCTCGACGGCCCCGTGCCGACTCCCGCGTTTCGGGCCCGCGGCTGATGAGCGTTCCGATGTCTGGAGGGGCGCTCGGGCGCCAGCTGCCGGTCATCGATCTGGTTCGCTGCACACGCTGCGGGCTGCCGGAGACCTACGAGACCATAGAATTCGACGCCGCAGGGGTGTGCAACATCTGCCGGCAAAGGGAGTTTCGCGACGACCAGATCGACTGGTCGGCTCGCAAGGCGCAGTTCGCCGCACTCGTCGAGGAATACCGGGGAAAGCACGAGTACGATTGCATCATCCCGTTTTCGGGTGGCAAGGATTCGACATACACGCTCTACCATATGATGAAGGAGTTCAGCATCAAGCCGCTGGTGGTGCAGTTCAACCACGGCTTCATGCGGCCGACTCTGCTCCGTAACAACGAGCGCACTTTCCGCAAACTCGGCGTCGACGTTCTGAGCTTCACGCCGAACTGGAGAGTGGTGAAGCGGCTGATGCTGGAAGCGCTGGTGAGAAAGGGTGATTTCTGCTGGCACTGCCACACCGGGATCTATTCCTATCCGATGCATGTCGCGCTCAAGTACAACACGCCCCTCATCGTCTGGGGCGAGCCTTCGTCCGAGTACACGGCGTACTACGATTATCGCGACGACGCCATCGAGGAAGTTGACGAAACGAGATTCAATCGTTTCATCAACCTTGGAATCACCGCCGAGGACATGGCGGGAATGATCAGCTCTGATTTCGACTTCGATCCGCGCGACCTTGCGCCCTACACGTATCCGCCAGCGCGTGAGCTGCGCCGCCTCAAATACCGCTCAGTATGTCTCGGATCTTTCATCCCGTGGGATACGCGAAACCAGGCACGGATCATCGAGGAGGAGCTCGGCTGGCAGGGCGACGAAGTCGAGAACATGCCTCCTGGTCTGTATCGCTACGAAAAGATCGAATGCTATGTCCAGGGAGTTCGCGATTACATCAAGTATCTGAAGCGCGGCTACCACCGGGTCACTCAGATGACGGCGCTCGACCTTCGCAATGGACGTATCGAGAAAGCCGAAGCCGACCGGCTGGTGCGCCAGTTCGAAAACCGGCGCCCTCCGTCGCTCGATATTTTTCTCGAGTATCTCGGTATCACTGAAGACGAGTTCAACAGCATCGTTCTCAACACCGTAGTGCCCCCTCACCGGCCGGATTTCGACGCCATCACTCCCGGCGACAAGACGTGGGACTTCGACCTCTGGTATCGCGAGAAGTGAGCGGTACGATGGTCGGGATTGCCAATCTCGAGATCGGAAACCTGAGGTCCGTCAGCAATGCGATCGACTGGTTCGGCTTCGATCACCGTCTGGTCGATTCGGCATCACAGCTGGACGAAGTCACTCACCTGATCCTGCCGGGAGTCGGCAGTTTTCACATTGCGATGCGCCGCGTGCATGACACTGGTCTGTTCGAGCCGCTCCGCGAATTCGCGGCTTCGGGGCGACCGCTGCTCGGGGTCTGTCTGGGCATGCAACTGCTCGGATCGCGCGGTGACGAGGGAGAGGACACCGGCGGACTGGAGCTGATCCCGGGAGCTGTCAGGCGGCTGGATGAAACGCAGGTCGAGTCGGTTCCTCATATCGGCTGGAATTCAGTCGACATCCGCGCCGCCCACCCGCTGTTCCGGGGCGTGCGCACCGGAGTCGATTTTTACTTCGTGCACTCCTACCATCTGAGTCCTGACGATGGCTCGTACGTGCTCGGGGTCACGGATTGTGGGGAATCCATCGTGTCCGTCGCTGCGAGCGGCAATGTCGTCGGATTTCAGTTCCACCCCGAAAAGAGTCAGGCGAACGGTCTCCGTCTGCTGGAGAACTTTTGCGGCTGGGATGGGAGTTGCTGAAGAAGAGAATCATCCCTGTCCAACTGCTGCTGAATGACAGGCTCGTGAAAACCCGCCAGTTCGGAAGTCACCGTGATGTGGGCGATCCGGTGGCGAGCTCGAAGGTTTACAACGCGCAGAACGCCGACGAGCTGGTGTTTCTCAACATCAACCGGGGCTTGCGGCATATCGAGCCTTTGCTGAGCGTGCTGGAAAGGGTATCGGCGGTATCGTTCATGCCGCTGGCCCTCGGCGGAGGAATCGCGACCTTCGACGCCGCGCGCCGCCTCATCAGGTCAGGCGCCGACAAAGTCGTGCTCAACTCGGCGGTGTATGGCGACCGGTCGCTGATCTCCCGAGTTGCAGACTCCTTCGGGTCGCAGGCGGTAATCGTGAGCGTGGATGTGCGGCTGGACGAAGCGTCGGACCGGTACGAACTGTACTCGAATTGTGGACGTGTAGCTGAAGATGTGATGCTCGGCGAGCATCTGGAACAGGTGACCGCGGCGGGGGCGGGTGAAATTCTGATCAATTCGATCGATCGTGACGGGACGATGACGGGCTACGACATTCCGCTGCTAAAAAAGGTAAGCGGGGCCGTTCGCGTTCCGGTGATCGGATGCGGGGGCGCCGGTCACTACAACCACCTCAAGGATGCTTTCCTCGCGACTGGCGTGAGCGCGCTTGCCTGTGGCAGCCTGTTCAATTTCACTGACAGCAATCCGATCAGGGCGAAGGCATTTCT
>JACCWY010000190.1 GCA_013697395.1 Chloroflexota bacterium
ATGCCGGATGGCGGAGGGCCGAGTGCTCCTCGTCCTCGGTGCGCCACGACACGGCGACGAGCCGATCGTCAACCACTCGTAACGCATAGGGCGCTCCAACGCCGATGGCATACAGGTCGATGTCGGACAGCTCGGTGGCGTCGTCTCTGACCTGGCTACCGGCAAGCACGACGGCGAGGGCACCATCGGCCGCCAGGTCGGCTGCGACGCGGCGTGCGAGCTCGAGGATATGGGGAGTTGTCATCGGTCCGTGTCTGCTACTTCGAGGCCCTCGCGCATCATTGCGCCCCGCACGCCGGTGACGCGGTATCGGTAGGCGACGCCGGCGGCTGCCTCCCCGCTCAGGAAGCGGCGAAGCGGCTCGCATTCGTACCACTCCAGCAGGGTTAGCCGACCGAGCGCGTCGCCGGTCTCGACCCATGCCGCGCGACGCACGAGGCCGTCGGGATCATTGGGCTGGAGAACGCCGTTGGCCTCGCACGCAAACGTCAGGGCGCGATACAGGCCGGTGGCGATATGAGTGCGATAGTCGACCTCCACCTCGAAGGCGAGCTCCGGCTCCCTGACGATCTGAAGTCCCGTCTCCTCGGCCAGCTCCCGGCGGAGCGCATCGAGGAGCGCCTCGCCCTCCTCCACCTGCCCGCCGGGCAGCATCCACACGGGCACCGGATCGTCCGGTCCCTGAGCCTCCACCAGCAGCACCCGCGGTCCACGGCGAATCAGGGCGACGACGATGGGGGGGATCCGGGACAGTTCGATGGCAGGCGTCTCCACCTCGCAAGCGTACAGAAGGGCGCGCTGAACCGATCTGCGCTCGCTCGGATTGTTCGGTGCGGCCGCGCTCCTCGCGTCCAGTTTGGCCGTCTCGAACGTTCAGTATCGTGACGATTGCAGCGAGGCGGCCATGGACCGCGCGAATCCCCTTCGGCGCCAGCACGCACAGCTGGACGACCTCGACGACGCCGTTGGCGCCAAGCCGGCGAGCTTTGAAGAGCTGTACGAGCGGCATCGGTCGGACGTCTACCGATACCTGCGTGCATGGGGCTCGTCAGAGGACGAGGCCGCGGATCTGACGGCCGCCACCTTCGAGCGCGCCTACCGCGCGCTGGCGGCACCCCGCCCGCCGCAGGCGTCACGAGCCTGGCTGGTGCGCATCGCCCGCAACTTGGCGATCGATGCTGCCCGGCGTCGCGATGCTGCACGTCGCGGGCTCCGCTTCTGGCCGCGCGGCGAGGTCGCGCCGGATCCGGCGGATCTGGTGATAGGCGACGAGACCGACCGTCTCCTGGCGCGACGGGTGACCACACTGCCTGCTGCGCAGCGCGAGGCGATCGTGCTGCGCTTCGGTGGCGGTCTGTCCGCACGCGAGATCGGCCAGGTGCTCGACCGCAGCGAAGCAGCAGCCCACAAGTTGATGAACCGAGCGCTCACCGCGCTCAGGGAGGCCTACCGTGACGACGACTGACGAGTTGGAGCGCAGGCTCCAGCGGCTTTTCTTCTACCCGCTTGCGGCCCCCAGGGCGCGGGCCATCGACGAGCGCGTCAGAGCCATCCCGCGCTCGATCGGATCCCGACGGGGCCTCGCACGATTCTCGCGGACTGCCAGGCGAAGCCTTCTGCTGGCCACTGCGTTGGTGCTGGCGGTGGCGGCCGCTGCGATCGGGTCGCTCGAGCTGTTTGAGCGCGTCGCCTTCGACGCGCCCGCCGGCTACCGGACGGCGTGGGAGCGGGCTGCGCCGATCGGGATCACAGTCGAGACCGAGGCCGGCGAGCTGACCATCGATCGCGGCTACGCCGATGCCAACCGGGTCATCCTAGCCATTGCCGCCTCCGACCCCGATGTCGCAAGCGCGACAAGGTTGCGCGATGCGGCGGGGCGTGAATACCGACCCTTCGGGGGCCCCGGCTACACCGAGCTGACCGGCGATTCGGCCTCGCTCATGGCTTGGGATGCGCCGGAGCCGATCCCGACCGGCGATCTCTCGTTCACCGTCTCGTCCCACGACGCCCTGGGGCCGGACGCCTGGTCGGCGGAGTTCGTCCTGCCGGTGCAGGGAGGTGTGACGGTTCACCTCGATCAATCCGTCGAGCGCGAGGGCATCACGGTCTCCCTGCACGCCGTAACAGTCTCGCCCACGGCCGTCCGTGCGGAAGTCACCATCGGCCCCTTCCCTGAAGACATGAGCTGGGCGGCGGCGCATTGGGGGTATGAGCGCGATGGCGAGAACCCGTTCGACAACCCGGCACAGGTCGAGAGCCTGCTCGCCGATGGTG
>JACCWY010000215.1 GCA_013697395.1 Chloroflexota bacterium
CTCGAGCGCCTCGGCCGCCGCCTGGCGCGCCTCCTCGCTGCCGGAACGGGCCGCCGCGTCGAGCGCATCGGCTGCCTGCGCCAGCGCCTGGGCGACCTGTGGCTGGGATGCAGCGCCGGCCTGGGCCGCCTGCCGAAGCTCCTCGGCGCGGGCCGCCGCCTCCTCGGGCGTCAGCTCGTCGGTCCGCTCCGCGAGCTCATCGAGGTCATTCGCCGCCTGCTCCGGGTCACCCTCCGGGTTCGCTTCCTCGTCGCCGGTGGCCGCGCGTGAGGCGGCGCGGGCGAGCTGGCTGAGGGCCGCGTCCTGCTCGGCAGCCTGCGGGTCCGCCGTGCGCGAGAGCTCCTCCTGGATCGACCCGATCCGGGCCAGGGTCGCCTCGCGATCGTCGCCCTGCTCGCGCAGCTGGCGCGCGAGCTCACGGAGCTCCCGTTCCAGCTCCTCCCGGCGCGGATCCGGGTTCTCCACGTTCTCCTCGGCGATCTCCTCGGCCTCCTCCTCGACCCGCTCGGCCACGCGCTCCGCCGCGTCGCGCGCCGCTCGCCGCTGGTCGAGCAGGTCGTCCTGGGGGTTCGGCCACGCGACGAGCAGCAGGGTCATGGCGAGCCCGGCGCCGGCGATGGCGAGCGGGCGTCGGGCAAGCTGCGGCCTGAACGCACGGCGCAGGTCGACCTCGTTGAGCCGGGCCCGAGCGTCGCCCAGCTGTCGCGCCTCGAGCGGATCGCGCGCTTCATGCCCGGCGAGCTCGAGGGCGGTCCCGAGGCGCTGGCGCATCCCGAGCTCTTCGTCCGCCCGGCGGGCCGCGTCCACGAGCGACGGGCGCCGGCGAGCGGTGTCGATGATCCATGCCACCAGTGCGGCGCCACCGACGCCGGCCTGGATCCACGGCGCCGCCTCGAGCGGGAAGGCGCGGGCGAGCAGCTGCACCAGGGCGACCCCCAGAATCGCCGCGGCCACGATCAGCAGGCCGGAGCGGACCGCCCGACGCCACCACAGTCGCCTGCGAAGTCGGTGCAGTCGCGCCAGCGCATCGGTGCCGAGGCGCTCGCGGACGGCGGCCGCGACCAGGCGATCCGTCATCGCTCCGCCTCTGGCCCCTCGCGGAGCTCCTGGATGACCGGTGCTCCCTCGAGAGCGGGATCACCCGCGGCGAACCCGGCTGCGACCGGCTGCGCGGGCCTTCGACGACGCCGGAAGGCCCAGCGCATGCCGGCGGGGACGACGAGGCGGGTGGCGGCGAGCGTCAGGATGGCGGCCACGATGACGGAGGAGATGGCGACGCGCGGCCACCAGTACCCCGAGCCCGTCTCGATCACTGCGTCGACCGGATTGCCGAACTGGTCGATCGGGCGGCAGACGTCGCCAACGCATTCCACGCCGCCGCCGAGGTCCGGCGCGTCGCCACGCAGCTGCGCGAGTATCTGGTTGATGCCGCCGAAGCCGCCCGGCTCGGTGTTGGCCACGACGTCGAGCATCCCGACCATCGGGTTGACGTACATGAGCTGCTCCGGCGCGCGTTCCACCGGCTGGACGCCGAAGCCGTTCTCGTCCTGGCTGATGACGACGGTCCAGAAGATGAAGAGCATGGCCGTGCCCAGGGTCAGGCCGAGGACCGTGATGTAGGTCAGCACCGTGGCGGCCTGGGTGCGCTTGAGGAGCGCCGAGAAGAAGAGGCCGATGGCGCCGAGCATCAGGGCCGTCGCCAGCAGCACGAGCTGTTGCCGAACGATGTCGTCGACCGATGCGCCACCGTACATGAGCACGATGGCGGTGATCGGGATCGCGGCAACGATCATCAGCACCACGAACGCGAGGGCCGCGGCCAGCTTGCCGATGACGATCGCGCCGGGCCGCATGGGCGTGCTGATCAGCAGGTCCAGCGTCTGCTTCTCGCGCTCGAGGCTGATCTGGCCGGACGTGAATGCGGGTGCGATGAAGCAGATCAGGATCAGCTGGAAGATGGAGAGCAGCGTGAAGATCGACTGGCCGATCAGCGCCGACGCGTTGGCCTGGCCGCCGAAGCCACCGAACCCGCCGGCGATGTTGCGGGCGTTCGGCTCGATGACCACGTAGACGCCATAGGTGATCAGGGCCAGGATGGCGAGGTAGACGGTCAGGACGATGAAGGCGCGCCGGCCGCGCATGCGCGAGCGAAGCTCCTTGACCATGATCGTGACGACCGACGAGCCGAACTCGCGTGCCGCCGACCGGCGCGTCCCGCCCATCGTGGCGCCCGTTGCCGTCATACCGGCACCTCCTCGGTCGGCTGCCCGGTCACCTTCAGGAAGATCTCCTCGAGGTCGCTCGTGGCCTGGCTGAACCCGACGACGCGATGCCCGGCGGCCACCATGGCTCGCAGGAGGTCGGCCTGGGCATCGGGCGTCCCGTCGAACGAGGCCTCGATGCGGACCGCCCCGTCCCCGTGCGTCGTTCCCTCGAGGACGTCGGCGATGCGCGAATCGGTTCCCAGCCACGTTCGCGCGGCCGCGACCGAGATCTCGTCGCCGAGGAGGTCGATGCGGAGCAGCGCCGTCGCGCGGAGCGAGCGCTCGATCTCGCCGATGCTCCCGGACCGCAGCACGCGGCCGTGGTCGATGATGGCCACGCCGGTGCACATCTCGCCGAGCTCGGGAAGGATGTGGCTGCTGACCAGGATCGTCTTGCCCATCGCCCGCAGCTCACGCAGGATCTCGCGCATCTCGACGCGGGCTCGAGGATCGAGGCCCGATGCGGGCTCGTCGAGGATGAGCAGCGCGGGATCGTGGACGAGGGTATGCGCAAGGCACAGCCGCTGGCGCATTCCGCGCGACAGGGCCTCGACGTAGGCGTCGCGCTTGTCGGTCAGGCCGACGATCTCCAGCAGCTCGCGGATCATGGGCGGACGTCGGTTGGCCGCCACGCCATAGCAGCGCGCGAAGAAGTCGAGGTACTCCCACACGCGCAGGTCGTCGTAGACGCCGTAGAAGTCGGGCATGTAGCCGATCCGCCGACGAACCTCGATCGGGTCAGCGTCGACCGGGATGCCGGTCACGTAGGCCTCGCCGGCGGTCTGGGACAGGAGCGTGGCCAGGATCTTCATCATCGTTGTCTTGCCGGCGCCGTTCGGACCGACGAGGCCATAGATCTCGCCCGGCCCGACGACGAGGTCGACGCCGGCGACCGCGAGCTGGTCCCCGTAGCGCTTGACCAGCCCGCGCGTCTCCACCACCGGCACCGTCTGGCTCATCACTCGCCGATCACCCCGGTTGCCTTGGCGCTGACGAACACGCTCGACTGGCCGAAGTTCGGGTCGATCTCGGTGCCGGTGACCCGCACCTCGATGCGACCGGTGCTGCTGATTGCGGTGGCCGGATCGGCGATCTCGAAGCGGCTGCGCTCGCTGATGTCACCCACCATCGTCCAGTCGCCGCTCCCGGGATCGCGAACCTCCATCGTGAAGCCCGCCGGCCAGAAGCCCCCAGCGAAGCCACCCTGGTCGCCGAGGACCATCGAAGGGTCAGGGCCGACGAGGATGCTCAGCTTTGAGACGCTCATGTCCGTCGCCTCCAGGGGAAGGGCGATGCTGTAGATGACCGATCCGTTGCCGAGGACGACCATGCCCGGCCCGTTGCTGCTCGCGTCACCGTCGGTGGACAGGATGGCGACGGCCATCTGCGCCGGCGTGATCTCGGCCTCGCCCGGTCCGATCGGGCGGCGCGCGCTGAGCACCTCGACCGACTGCGCGTAGCGCTGGGCCTCGACGTCGTCGACGGTGACCGGCACCGGCCCGGGGTCATCGTGCCAGCCGATGATGTAGGGCCCGCGCGAAGCACCGGAGCCGAGCTCGATGCCCGGCATCCAGCCGCCGAACCCGACGAGCGAGTCGATCACCTGGCGCCGCATGAGGATCCCGCGCTGCTCGTCGCTCTCCGTGTCGAAGCCCCCGAAGCCGTAGACCTGGTCCGCGGCGGACGACCCGTTGAAGTTGGCGGATGCGATCGTGAACTCGGCCGCGTCCCCGGGGGCCAGCTCCTCGGCGATCATGTCCCCGCCGCTGCTGCTGCTGATGTAGGCCACGTCGGCGATGGTGGCTTCCGAGTTGTTGGTGACCGTGCCGAGCGTGTCGCCGCCCTCGCTGCGCCAGGTCACGCTGAGAGCCGGCTGGTGCTCGACGATGGTATCGGCGCGGACGCTCTCGAAGCCGAAGACGCCGATGGCCAGCCCGCGCAGGTGCGCCGGGTCGCCCTGCTCGATCACGACGTCCGGGCTGGTCGCCCGCGGCCGGCCGTCGAAGCTCATCGGGCTCAGGCGAGCCATGAGCGCATCGGCTTCCACGGACAGGTCGTAGGTCGATCGATCTGGCGAGAAGATGCCGGCGTAGCTCTCGACCGTCGCGGAGCCTCCGCCGGTGCTCGTCCGAATCAGCGAGATCTGGTTGATGATGACGGCGCTTCCCTTGAGCGAGGTGCCGATGCCGAACGAGCACGCCGTGAAGAGCACGACGAGGAGGGGTGCCGTGACCCATGCCAGCTCGCGCCGGTCCATGCGCCGCAGGACGACGTAGCTGATGGGGCCGATGAGCAGGATGTAGGCGACGATGACGACCAGCAGGAGCTCGGCCGGCGGGACCTCGAGGGAGGGCAGGTTACCGAGGGCGGACGCCATCGCGTTGGAGGCCTCCTCGGCAACCGGGAAGCCGCCGAAGAACTGTTCGAGCATGGCGCCGGTTGGCAGCAGCCTGGCCCACAGGCGCGGGGAACCCTCCCAGCCACGATAGCCATCGGTCGCGAGGTCGCTCCCCATGAGGATGACGCGCCCGGCCCCAACGGACCGCATCGAGGCGAGGATCGTGCCGTCCTCCGAGCGGACGAGGGCGCGCGCGTCTTCGCGCAGCGCGCCGGTCGAGACGGTAGCCGCCTCGGCGGGCGGAGCATCCGCCCCCGACCAGGCGGCGAGGGAGGCGTGGGGCACCGCATCGACGGCGGTGAGATCGTCGAGGGGCAGGAGATCGGTGAATCCGCCGGTGCGTGCCTGCCAGTCCGGTCCGCCGACGATGACGAGCTGACCGCCGCCGGCGAGCCAGCGCTCCACGGCGCGCCGCTGCGCCTCGCTCAATGCCGAGCTGTCATCGGCCCAGACGATTGCCGACAGGCCGTCGAGCGGCTCGGACCGCTCGGGGATGTCGGCAACCGTCATAGCGAGCGGACTGGGCAGGTTCAGGTCGTCGCCCGAGCTGAGCTGCGGGCGAAGCGTCCCGCCCCCGTCCCCCACGATGGCGGACTGGCTGGACGACTGCTCGAGGACGCGGACCTCGACCTCGGCCTCCACCGTTCCGTTCGGTTCCCGGTATTGGACGGTGATCGTGCGCTGGAAGGCCTCAGGCCGCACGTAGAGCATGACGACCTTGCGCGCGCCGGCCGGCATCTCGACGAAGCGCTGGACGGCGCCCTCCTCGGTCGCGGCTGCCAGGTCGCCCTGCGTCGGCTCACCATCGTTGACCAGGGTGACGGCGATTGCCATCCAGCCGCCGACGGCGTAGCGGCCGCCCACGAGAGCGCGGGCTTCGAGATCGACCGAGCTCGCGGCGCGAGCCGGGAGGGCGGGCAGGAGCAGTCCGGCGAGGAGCAGCGCGGCGCAGGCGAGTGGCACGGCCCATCGGCCTGGTCGATGCAGGGCGGTCCGGTTCGTCACGTGTTCCTCGGTTGTACTCGGGTGCACCGAGCTGGCTTGGCTTCCGGTAGACGCGCCTGCCAGGGTCTGAGTTGCATGGGCCTCCGTACGCCGGAGTGTACGGGACGCGTTCGGGCCGATGCTAGAGTGCGAATGCTGCGCATGGATGTACCCACCGCCGACGGACGCCAGGAGCTCGAGCGTCATCTCGAGGGCCAGATGCGGGCCCAGGAGCGTCAGCTCGTCTGGGTGCGCCTCGGCATGGCGCTGGTGGCTGCGCTCCTCCTGTCGATCTTCGCCCAGCACGTCGAGGCGCTGCCGGTCCTGCTTGCCCTGCTGGGCGTGGTGGCGGTCTCGACGCTCGCCATCCCGCTGCTGCTCACGAGGTTTCCCGCGCGCGAGGTGGGCATCGTCAGCACGGCGCTCGACATGGCGGCGGTCACGTTGGCCGTGTACACGGCTGGGAGGGCGATCGACGCGTACCTGTTCTACGGCATCGTGATCCTCGGCACCGCGCTGCGCTTCGGGCTCGGGGCATCGATCTGGTCGTCGGTCGTCATGTCGGGCATGTACGTTGCGGTGGTGCTGGCGACGACCAGCTTCGACGACCCGGTCCGTCGCCTGCTCGCGACGCATGTCGCCTACCTGATCAGCGCGGGCGTGGTGACCGGCCTGTTCAGCCGGATCGTGATCGGCCGCGCGACCGACAACGCCCGCCTCCTCCAACGGCTGGACGAGGAGGAGCGCGATCGAGAGCATGCACGCGAGCGGGAGCTGCTTAGCCGGCTGGGCCGGGACTTCGCCGCATCGCTCGATCGTGACACGACGACTCGCACGATCATCTCCGCCTCCGCGCCGCTGCTCGGCGACGTGAGTCTCGTCTACGTCGTGGACGACGCGTCGCAACGCCTCGAACCGGTCGCCCACGGCGGAAACGACGACGAGCTCGCCCAGCGCTGGCGGGCGCACGCCGCCGAGCGGCGGGCGCGCCTGGGTGAGGGCATCGCGGGAGGCGCGGCCGCCACCATCGCGGCGGTCGAGGGCGCGCGCGACTCGGCGGCGCCGGGTGACCCAGACGGCATGACCGTGCTGGAGCTTGCCTGGGTGCTTGCCGTGCCGATCGTCGCCGGCGGGCGGCTCTTCGGCGTGCTCGCGACGGCCGGTCCCGCCGGGACGCCACCGCCGAGCGATCGCCTGCGGCGCATGGCCGAGGCAGTTGCCGACCGCGCCGGCCCGGCCCTCCAGAACGCACAGCTGTGGTCGGACCTCCAGGATCGAATGACCCGCGAGCAGGCGGCACAACGCATCAAGGACGACTTCCTTTCGATCGTCAGCCACGAGCTGCGGACGCCGCTGACCAGCATCCAGGGCTACTCGCAGCTGCTCGAGGCGCGCCTGCGAACGAACCGCGCCGGCGAAAGCAAGGAGATGGCCCACCTGCGGGTGATCCGGTCCCAGGTGGGTCGGATGCGGCGGCTCGTCGACGACCTGCTGGACGTCGGTCGCATCGACAGGCGTGGCGCCGTGAGCATCGAAACGGTGGACTTCGACCTGGCCGAGCAGATCCACGAAGCCGTCGCCCGCATCCGGGGTGAGCACCGCGAGCGACACATCGACGTCCGCGTGCCGGAAGCGATCGGCATCCACGCGGACCGCGACCGGATCGACCAGGTGCTCAGCAACCTGCTCGAGAACGCGGTGAAGTACTCGCCCGACGGTGGGCCGATCACGGTGACGGCCGATCCTCGCGGTGGCGAGATCGACGTGCGGGTGGCCGACGTCGGCATCGGCATCCCGGACGAGCATCGCGAGAACGTGTTCGAGCGCTTCTACCAGGCCGATGGCGAAGCCGGTCGCCGCCGCGGCGGCCTCGGCCTTGGGCTCTACATCAGCCGCGCGATCATCGACGCGCACGGCGGGCGCATCTGGTCGGCCCCGAATACCGAGGCGGGACGCGGATCGGTATTCGGCTTCCGCATCCCGCGGATCGCGATGCCGCTCGCCTCCGCCGGCATCGTGCCCACCGGCGAGCCACCTCCGTTCGTCGTTCGCCGGCGCGACGGCTGATGCGGGCTCGCATCGCCCAGCTCGCCGCGCGCCACGGCCTCGACCTGGTGGGCGTCACCGACGCTTCGCCGCTGCCCGACGCGCGGGAGCGGATGGAGGAGAGCCTCGACGCCGGGCGGATGGCGCGCATGGACTGGATGGGCGGGGATCGGCCTGCCCGGGCAACGAATCCACGCGCCCACGACCCGCAGGCCCGGTCGGTGATCGTCGTCGCCGCGCCGTACGCCGGTTCGGACCGATCGGCATGGGACCCGGCGCCGGACCAGCTGCGTCGGGCGCTGGCGCCCGTCCTGGCCGGAGAGCCGGCCGAGCCGGCCGGACGCATTGCGCGATACGCGCTCGGGACGGACTACCACACCGCCCTGCGGGCGCGGCTCGAGGGCCTCGCGGCCGACCTGCGGGCCTCCGGCCTCGCGGCCGGCGAGGTGGCCTACGTGGATGACCGGCCACTGGCGGAGCGCGCCCTGGGCGCGCGTGCCGGCCTGGGGTGGATCGGCAGGAACACGAATCTGCTCACGCACGCTCGGGCCGGCTCGTGGGTCTTCCTCGGCGCCCTGCTTACCTCTGCGGAGCTGCCGGTCGACGAGCCGGTGCGCACGAACTGCGGATCGTGCACGCGATGCCTGTCCGGCTGCCCGACCGGCGCCCTCGTCGCGCCGCAGACGATCGACGCGCGGCGCTGCATCAGCTATCTCACGATCGAACACCCCGGCGTGCTGGGAGCATGGGAGGCCGCCGCCATCGACGACTGGATCTTCGGCTGCGACGTCTGCCAGGAGGTGTGCCCGGTGAACGCCGACGCCGACGACGACGGTCCGCTGCTCGTGCCGCTGCTGCCCCTCATCGAGTGGCTGCTGCCCATGGGCGGCCGCGCCTTCGGGCGGGCGGCGGGCGCGACCGCGCTGACGCGCGCCGGGCGGCACCGCCT
>JACCWY010000236.1 GCA_013697395.1 Chloroflexota bacterium
TGCCGGGACACGGCCGCGCCACGAGGATCCAGTCCAGGATGCCGCGATGGAGGCAGAGCTGCGAGCCGATCCGAAGGAGCTGGCCGAGCACGCCATGCTCGTCGATCTCGCCCGCAACGACGTCGGCCGGATCGCGGCGCCGGCGAGTGTGGAGGTCACGACCCTGCGCGACGTCGAGCGCTACACCCACGTGATGCACCTCGTCAGCGAGGTTCGCGGGCGGCTCGCGCACGGTCTCGACGCGTTCGATGCGCTGCGCGCGGTCTTCCCGGCGGGCACGGTCAGCGGCGCTCCGAAGGTGCGGGCCATGCAGGCGATCGCGGCGCTGGAGGGGGAGCGCAGGGGGCCGTACGGCGGCGCCGTCGGCTACTTCTCGCCCTCGGACGTCGAATGTGCCATCACCATCCGATCGGCCCTCATCCGCGACGGCATCGCCACGGTGCATGCGGGAGCCGGGATCGTGGCCGACTCCATCCCGGAGCGCGAGGCGGCCGAGGTGGCGGCCAAGGCGGCATCGATGCTGGCAGCCATCGGAGGGCCTGACGCATGAGGGTCTTCCTGCTCGACAACTACGACTCGTTCACCTACAACGTCGTCCAGCTGCTGGGCCGCATCGGCGCCGATGTCACCGTCGCGCGCAACGACCAGGTGCCGGTCGAGGAGGTCGAGGCACTCCGGCCCGACGCGATCGTCATCTCGCCGGGGCCGTCGCGCCCGGAGAACGCGGGGATCAGCGTGGAGCTTGTGCGGCGGCTGGGTCCGTCTGTGCCGATCCTGGGGATCTGCCTGGGCCACCAGGCGATCGGTATCGCCTACGGGGCCGAGGTCATTCGCGTCCCGCCCGTGCATGGGAAGGCCCGGCCGGTCCACCACGGCGGCATCGGCTCATTGGATGGCCTGCCCTCGCCGTTCCATGCCGCCCGCTACCACTCGCTGGCCGTCAGCAGCACGCGCCTCCCCGCCGAGCTCGAGGTGACCGCCTGGGCGGACGACGGTGTGATCATGGCCATGCGTCACCGCAGCCATCCGGTGGAGGGCTTCCAGTTCCATCCCGAGTCGATCCTGACCGATGACGGCGAGGCCCTGGTGGCTGGCTTCCTGCGCCAGGCCGCCCGGGCACGGAGCGCCGTCCTCGACCAGGCCTAGGGCTACATCAGGCCGACGATGTGGCCCTCGGGATCCGCGAACAGCGCGATCGTGGTCTCGGGCGCCACCTCGGTGAGCGGCATGATCACGCGGCCGCCGAGCTCCTCCACGCGCCGCAGCGTCGCGGCCGGATCCTCGCTGTGGACGTAGAAGGTGACGTGGCCGGACCCACCGTCCTGCGCCGGGCCGATCCCGCCGCTGAGCTCGCCCTGGCGCAGCATCCCGTAGCCACCGGGGTTGTTGGTGTCCAGCTCCCAGCCGAAAACTTCGCTGTAGAAGCGCTGGAGGGCCGGGCCATCCTTGCCCGCGACCTCGACGTGGACGATCTTGTCTGCCATCTGAATCTCCTCGCGTCTGATACGAACGTGCCGGCTCATGACCGACGACACCACATCGACGTTCGGCAGGCGCCCAGATCGACCGGCGGCGCGTATCCTCCCGAACATGCCCGACCCGACCACGACCGCCATCCGCCTGCGTTTCACGGATGCGCCGGAGTCGCTCGCGGCGATCGTGGCCGCCATCGCCGCGGCCGGTGGAACGCTGCGCACGCTCTCCACGCCGCGCGTCACCGGCGACCTGGCCGAGGCCGAGTTGGAGGTGGCAGGCCTGGACGAACGCTCGCTGGCGGCTGCGCTGGCCGCCGTCCCGGCCGTTCGCGACCACGAGGCGACCCACACCCTCGAGGGCATCTTCGGCAAGCGGGTGATCGTGATCGGCGGCGGTGCGCAGGTGGCTCAGGTTGCGCTCGGAGCCGTTTCTGAGGCGGATCGGCATAACCTGCGCGGCGAGCGGATCAGCGTCGACACCATCGCGCTGGTCGGTGAGGAGGCGATCTCCGCCGCGGTCCGGGCAGTGGCCGACCTGCCGCGTGCCCGATGCCTCGTCCTGGCCGGAGCGATCATGGGCGGCTCGATCACGACCGCCGTCCGCGAGCTCCGGGAGCGCGGCATGCCGGTCATCGCGCTCAACATGGTGGGCTCGGTGACCGAGGCCGTCGACCTCGTCGTCTCCGACCCGGTCCAGGCTGGCACCATGGCCGTCATGGCGATCGCCGACACCGCCCAGTTCGACCTCGCCCGCCAGCGTGGCCGCCGCTACTGATGTGCGGCCGATTCAGCCAGGGCGAACCATCTCATCGCATCAGCGACTATTTCGGGGCGTACCCGGACGACGACCTGCCGGATGGCCTGTACAACGTGCCGCCGACCGAGATGATCCGGGTCGTCGTCGAGAGGGCCGACGAGCGTCGCCTGGTCGCGGCCCGCTGGGGTTTCCGGCCGTTCTGGACGGCATCGACCGACGAGGCTCCGAAACAGGCCCAATCCTGGATCAACGCGCGTGCGGAGACGGCACTCGACTCGCCCGCGTTCGGCCGCTCGCTCCGGATCCGCCGCTGCGTCATCCCGGCCGATGCCTTCTACGAGTGGGACCGGAACGCGACGCCGCGCCAGCCCTACGCCATCGGCCCGGCAGCGGAGGGTGGCATGCTGGCGCTGGCCGGGATCTGGAGCCCGGTGTGCATGGCGAGGCGCCGACGACCGCCATCCTGACGATCTCGCCCAACGAGCTGGTCGCTCCGGTGCACAATCGGATGCCGGTGATCCTCGACCTGGACTCGCTCGACGCATGGCTCGATCCGGTCGCCGACGTCGGGCTGATTCAGTCGCTCTTGGTGCCGGCCCGTGCCAGCTCCCTCCGGATCTGGCCGGTCGGCACCGCCGTGAATCACGTCGCATCCGACGGTCCTGAGCTGCTCTGGCCGATCGACCTGGCGCCGACGCTGGGATTCGCCTAGGAGCTCTCCGAGCGGCCGCGTCGCGTCCCGGCGAGCCACCAGGCGGCGGGCAGGAGGCCGGCGGCGAGCGCGATCTTGAGGCCGTCGCCGATGAGGAACGGCACGGCTCCGAGCTCGAGGGCGGTCACCAGGTCAACGTCGATGGAGCTGGCGAGGTACGGCACGCCGAGCGCGTAGATGACGAGGTTGCCGAGCACCATGATTCCGACGGTGCCCGGGACGGAGCGGTCGAGCCCGCGGCGGGCGAGCCACCCGACGAGCGCGGCCGCGAGAATGAAGCCGACGATGTAGCCGAACGACGGGAAGTCGAAGCCGGAGCGCTGCTCGCTGAACCACGGCATGCCGGCCAGGCCGGCGACCAGGTAGAGCACCATGCCGAGCCCGCCGCGGATGGGCCCGAGCGCCGCGCCCGACAGCAGCACGGTGAAGGTCTGGAGGCTGATCGGCACCGGCGTGAAGGGGAGCAGGATCGTGACCTGCGCGGCCAGGCCGGTGAGAACGGCGGCCCCGATCACAAGCGCGATGTTGCGCACGAGGCTGCCCGGGATCAGGTCCGCCAGCACGCGGGGCCGATCGACAAGGGGCCGATCAGCGACGTCCATCGTTATCGTCATCGCGCGCAGCCTAGCATGCGTCTGAGATCGCTAAGCGGGTCAGCCGCCGATCGACGCGAGGGCGGCCAGGGCCGACCCACGGGCGCCGGCCATGTCCAGGTCTGGGACCAATTCGAAGGTGGCGACCGCCGCCTGCTCCTCGCGCAGGGTCGTGCTCGCCCGGACCCGGTCGAGAAACCATGCGCCGAAGTGCGGGGCGGCTTCCACGACGCCCCCGCCGACGAAGTACGCGGACGGATCCGTGAAGTTGGCGGCGATGGTGAACAGGCGCCCCAGCGCGCCCGCCTGCTGCTCGAAGAGCCTCAGGGCGAGCTCGTCGCCCCTTACGCCGTAAGTTCGGACGTCCTTCGCGGCCTGGTCGATCGGCATCGTCGCCAGCGGGTGGTCGGGATAACGCGACAGCCAGTAGGGCAGCAGGTTGCGGACGATCCCGGTGAGGGAGGCGAAGCTCTCGACGTCGCCGGCGTTTCCGCAGGCGCAGGTCGGCATCGGCTGGTCATCGGCCAGGAGGCCGCCGGTGAAGATCTGGACATGCCCGAGCTCTCCGGCCTGGCCGGACGCCCCGCGGATGACCGCTCCCGCCTCGATCACCCCGCCACCGAGCCCGGTGCCGACGATGGCCGAGACGCTGGAGCGCATCGGCGCATCGGCTCCGAAATGAACGTGGTGGGCATAGAGGGCAGCGGCGTTGCCATCGTTGTTGTAGACCACCGGCAGGCCGACGTGCGCCTCCAGCGCGCCGCGCACGTCGTATCCCCACCACGCCGGTTGCGCGAAGTTGGTCGCGCCCTTGAGGCTGATGACCCCGTCGGCGCTGGCGGGGCCCGGCGTGTCGAGGCCGACGGCCACAACCCGCTCCGGACCGATGCCGGTCAGCGCCAACGCCCGGTGCATCGCGTCGGCCATGGCGGCGATCGCCGCTTCCGGCCCGTCGCCGACACGGCTCGGGATCTCGAAGCGCAGATCGCGATCGATCAGGAACCGGCCAGATGTGTCGAGCACGGTGGCCGTGTTCTTGGTCGCGCCGTTGTCGATCCCGACCACGACGTCGCTCGCATGCATCGGCGCATCGTACCGTCGCGCTGGCGCGTGTGGTCCCCCCGCACGATCCGGTGGGCGGCTTGACGGTGCACCGGTCGCCCCTCGCCCGCGCGTTGATGCCGGTCCCGATCAGTCATCTCGGGTCGGCGCCAATTGCTTCCCGCGCTCTGCGAGAATGTGTCGCATGGCGGTACCGATCCCCACCATCCACGTGGCGCGCGACCAGAACCACCTGGCCTGGGA
>JACCWY010000252.1 GCA_013697395.1 Chloroflexota bacterium
AACCAGTGTCGCGATGAGCTGCGCGCCATCCGCAGTTCTCAACACGTCTTTCGCGTGCGGTGCATATCTCCGCACCCACCATCGAATCGGCGCAGTGAAGCCCGCATCCACTGCTTCCGCGAGAGCGTCCCAGGCTTTCCTCTTTGGTCGCAGCGCGCGGTGCTCCAGAGCCAACGCTCCGATCTTGACACGACCTTGGCTCGCGACGAATCTGGCGCCCGTTAGCTCGGCAGTATTCAATACGCGCAACCCCTTCTGGCATGCGCCGCCGCACGCGGGTGACAGGTGTTCACCTATCGCGAGTGCTGGAGCCAATTCTGCGACGTACCGCGGATCGACCGGCGGTCCTGCCTTGAGGGCGTCGACCACCTCGCTGATGTCGCGGCTTGGCCGACCCTCAACGAACATCAGTTCGATGAGCCTGGCAAAGATGAGCGAATGTACTGCACCGAGCACCTGTGGGCTCGCGGTCGCTTCGCGTAAGGCCTCGATAGCTTCCGCTAGTTGGCCCTCAGATGCCAACACCGTTGACCACGCGTGGAGGGCATGCGCCTTTGGCCGCGGCCATGGGGCTGTTCGCCGGATGGACTCAATTGCGAAGGATCGCGCTCTAGCACCTTGACCGTCGGCGATGAGCGCCATTGTCAGGTCCTCGCTGAAGGCGAAAGGATTCGTTGGGGTTTCAGCCCAGAAGCGAGCCGACTTTTCCATGCTTGAGATAGCGTGCTTTACATTGCCCATCCGAAGCTGCATTTCGCCGGCATTGTGGAAGCCGATGGCCGCGAAGTGGTCGAGTCCGAGGGCCGTCGCTTCCGCAGCGATGCGCTGACACTCTCGAACGACAGCGTCGAGAGAACCGGCGAGCCACATCCTGGTAACGGCGAGGTTTCCCTCGAGCCTCAGCCGCGTGCCAACGGCGTCAGACGGGACGAGCAAAACGCCAGCTTCTGCGGCTTCGACGGCGCGCTCAGCGTCGCCGTAATTCGAGTACACGCTGCTGAGTTTCAGACAGGCAAGAGCTTCAAGACGGCGGTCACCCTTACGTGCAAAGTAGCTGCGCGCCCGCTGTATGGCGTCAAGCGCACGCTCCCACTCTCCACTAATCCCTCGCGCTTCACCATACAGAAGGCTGAGTCGGGCATTTCCATTGATCATTTCCGAGGGCAGTCGCTGGAGCCATTCGTCGACAAGTCCGAGTCGACCGGACGAAACGATGTCCTCACCGTACTTCGCGATCAGACGAGCGGCCTGGCGCTGAAGTCCGGCTCGGAGGTAGTGATGGATCGCCTCGGGCCACTGCTGGGTGGTCTCGAAGTAGGAGGCGGCGTGAATGTGCAACCCTATGACCTCGGCCTCCGACCTCTCCATGTTGAGGCGACGCTCAAGGAAGTCCCGGAAGAGGTTGTGATAGCGATAGCGATGCTCGTCCAATCGGTTCGTGAACAACCCACCGTGCTGCAGTCCGGTGAGCTCCTTCTGCCCGTCGTGGACGCCAGCCAAGCGCTCGGCGATCTCTGGGGTGATCTGCTGGAGGATCGATGTCGTGAGGAGGAAGTTGCGCGTCTCCTCCGGCTGCTGGTCGAGAACTTCCTCAGCGAGGAAGTCGAACAGGTCGCTGTCCGAGGTGGCCGTGATCGACTCAATGAAGATGCGTCGCTCCTCCGGCGAGGATCGCTCGCGTAGCGACACCTCGACCAATGGAGTGAAGCGGCCCAGCCTTCCGTACGTCGCTCGAGCTCGGTGAGCTCGGCAGGGTCGAGCGGGTCGTTGTAGATGTCGCGGAACAGCTCGGCGATCTCCGGCTCGGTGAAACGGAGCGCATCGGTCCGAAGTTCCGCGTATCCGGAGTGGGTCTTGAAGCGTGCGAATTGGAGTCGTGGCTTGACCCGCGACGCGAACACGAACCGGCAGGTCGGCGGTGCGTCGCGCAGGATCTGGTTCCAGAGGCCGCGGACCTCGGTGACGGCGTTGACGTACTGCCAGTCGTCGATGATGAAGGTGCACGGCTCCGTCAGCCGCTCGTGCATCTCTGCCAGGAGATAGGCGGCGACGCCGGGACGCGATGATCCGGGGCCGCCGAGCTGCTGAAGCATCGAGTGCGCGCGTCGGCCAAAACCCTCGTGACGCTTGCTGATCGACTCGATCAGATAGCTGATGTGGAACGTCCAGTCGCGGTCGGTGCGGTCGAGCTTGTACCAGTAGCACGGGAAGTCGACCTCGCGTTCCCATTGCCACAGCAGCGTCGTCTTTCCATACCCCGCGTCGGCCGCGATCACAGCAGCCCGGCAGGCCGAGGCGTCGTTCATCCATTCGAGAAGTCGGGGGCGCCGAAGTGTCGGCGTCGCGTAGTGCGGCGACGCGACCTTGTTCAAGATCAGCGGGTACGCGTACTTGATGTCCGACAATCGGCCGTCTCCGCTGGTGGGGCGCGTTGGAGTTCAGCCCGACTCTACCGATCTCGGATTATCGGACGATTACTGCGCGATGGAAAGGATCTCCGTTGACATCGGCTACAGTGCAGCGCACGTGCGCGCCTTCATCGGTCTGGGTGGGAATCTCGGGAGGCCGGCCGTCGCCTTTCGCGCCGCGGTCGCCGAGCTGCGGGGGATCGGGCAGGTGGTGCGGGTCTCTTCCCTCTACGACAGCGCGCCTCGAAATGCGGTCAACCAGCCGCGCTTCCTGAACGCCGCCCTGGAGCTGGAGACGGATCTCGAGCCGGCCGATCTCCTGCGCGAGCTCAAGCGCATGGAGCTGGTGCTGGGCCGGGATCCGGTCGGGCGCCGATGGGGGCCACGGCTGATCGACCTCGACATCCTGAGCTTCGACGGCCGATGCGTCACTGATCCCGAGCTCGACCTGATCGTGCCGCACCCGCGCTTCCACGAGCGCCGCTTCGCCCTCGAGCCGGTGGCGGAGCTGGACCCCGGCCTGCGTCCCTGGCGCAACTGCTCGGACCTGCGGGTGGAGGTGTCGGTCGCCGACCTCCTCGCCACCGTCGCCAACCAGGAGGTCCTGCGCGTCGGTGGTCCGGACTGGTCCGACCCACTGGGCGTCGGCGGCCGGAGCTAGAAGGGCGGGCATTGCCGATCAATCGACGGATTCTGGCATGCGGCGGCGTTCGCCGGAAACCTGCCGCGACACCATCGTGATCCCTTCGAACCGCATGTTGGTGGCCCAGGCCCAGATCGAGGCCTCGCTCGTTTCCGCCGACACGAAGCTCGGTGCGTACGAGGTCGAGGTCGTCAAGGCCGGAAGGAGGAGTCGTTCCCGCTTGGATCGAGCGGAGTTCACCGGAGCCGATGCCCGCGTGCCGTTTGCTCGATGTATTGAGCATCCGGGAGCGTGAGCTCCGCCGGCGCGTGCAGCTGCTGTGGGCCGGCGCTCGATACATCGTGAGAATCGCACCCGGCATCGGGCTTTTGTGCCAATCCGCTCGATGAATCGAGCAGGCCCCGCGCCCTACTAGAGGCGCACCTTGGGCGGGTTGCCGGGGTCCCACATGTGGACCGTGTCGATGAAGCGCACCAGGCCGCCCTGGTAGCTCATCATCAGTGAGTGGGTGCGCGCGCCGCCGCCGAAGAAGCGGACGCCGCGCAGGAGCTCGCCATCGGTCACGCCGGTGGCACAGAAAACGACGTTGTCGCCCGACGCGAGGTCGTTCGTGAAGTACACCCGCTCGGCATCGTCGACATCGACCCCCATGCGCCGGCCGCGCTCCTTCTCCTCGTTCGATCGCCAGTGGAACTTCGCCTGGATCTCCCCGCCCAGGCATTTCAGCGCGGCGGCGGAGAGCACTCCTTCGGGCGCGCCACCGGTGCCCATGACCGCGTGCACGCCGGTGCCGGACACCGCGACGCTGATGGCGGCGGTCAGGTCGCCGTCACCGATGAGCTTGATCCGGGCGCCCGCGGCGCGCACCTCGGCGATGAGCTCCTCGTGCCGCGGCCGCTCCAGGATCACGACCGTGATATCCCACACGTTGCGACCAAGCCTCGAGGCGATGGTCGCCAGCGTCTTGGCCGCGGGATCGTTGATGTCGACGTGGCCCGTCACCATGGGTCCCACGATCAGCTTCTCGAGGTAGGTGTCCGGCGCGTGCATCAGGCCGCCCGGCTCGGCCGCGGCCAGGACGGCGGTGGCGTTGGCGGAGCCCGTCGCCACGAGGTTCGTGCCCTCGAGAGGGTCCACCGCGATGTCCACGGCGGTGGCGGCGTCCGGGTTCCCGATCTGCTCGCCGATGAACAGCATCGGCGCCTCGTCGCGCTCACCCTCGCCGATGACGATGGTGCCGCTGATGTCGGCGTCGTCCATCGCCTTGCGCATGGCGGTCACGGCCGCCTGGTCCGCCCCCATGCGATCGCCGCGTCCCATGAGGCGCGCGGCCGCGATGGCGCCGGCTTCGGTGGCGCGAATCGCATCGGCGATGATCAGCTTGTCCATGAGCCCCTAGTGCTTGAAGTGGCGTCGCCCGGTGAAGACCATTGCCATGTGGTGGCGGTCGGCGACCTCGATTGCCATCTCGTCGCGGATGCTGCCGCCCGGCTGGATGATCGCCGTCACCCCGGCCTGGGCCGCGATCTGGATGCCGTCGGGGAACGGGAAGTACGCGTCGGAGGCCATGACGCTCAACGGCGCGCGCTCGCCGGCCTTCCGGAGCGCCACTTCCACCGAGACCACGCGCGACGGCTGCCCCGCGCCCATTCCGACCATGGCGTGCTTCTTGGCCAGCACGATCGCGTTCGACTTCACGTGCCGCACGGCGCGCCACGCGAAGAGCAGGTCGGTCAGCTCCTCCAGCGTGGGGCGTCGCTGCGTCACCGGTTGGAGCTTGTCCCGATCCTCCTCCAGGTTGTCGAAGGTCTGGACCAGCAGGCCGCCTCCGATGCGCTTGAAATCGAACTTGCCGATGCCCAGCTCGTCCTCGTCCGTTTCGGCCGGCGGCACCTCGATGATCTCGAAGCCGCGTTTCGTGCGCAGGATCTCCAGGGCCTCCGGCGTGTAGCCGGGCGCCACGATGGCCTCGAAGAAGCCGGGGCGGATGGCGCGCGCCGCCGCGTCGTCGATGGTGCGGTTGGCGCCGATGACGCCGCCGTAGGCGCTGACGGAGTCGCCCTCGAGCGCAAGCCGGAACGCCTCGGCCAGGTCCACCACGCTGGCCAGGCCGCACGGGTTTCCGTGCTTGACGATGGCGACGGCCGGCGTCTTGAAGTCGGACGCGATGCTCCACGCCGCGTCCAGGTCGAGCAGGTTGTTGAACGAGAGGTCCTTGCCGGCGATCTGGTGCGCGGAGCTGATGCTCCCGCCCGCGTGGGCGGGATCGGTGTAGAAGGCGCCCAGCTGGTGCGGGTTCTCGCCGTAGCGCAGGTCGGCCTTCTTCTCGACGACCATGGTCATCCGGCTCGGGAAGACGGTGCCGGTGGCGACGTTCAGGTAGCTCGCGATCTGCGCGTCATAGGCGGCCGTTGTCGCGAAGGCCTCGCCGGCCAGCTTCTGGCGCGTCTCCGGGCTCACCGAACCCTGCGTCTTGATGTCGCGCAGGACCGATGCGTACTGCGTCGGGCTGGAGACCGCGGCGACCCCGGGAAAGTTCTTTGCCGCCGCTCGCAGGAGCGCCACGCCGCCGATGTCGATCTGCTCCAGCGCCTGGTCCAGCGTCGTTCCGGCCTGGCGAACGGTCTGCGCGAAGGGATAGAGGTTGACGACCACGATGTCGATCTGCTCGATCCCGTGCTCAGCCAGCTGGGCGAGATGATCCGGCTGGTCCCTTCGCGCCAGGAGCCCGGCGAAGATGTTCGGGTGAAGGGTCTTGACCCGGCCGCCCAGGATCTCGTTCGTCTCTGTGAGGTCGGCGACGGAGCGGATTCCCTCGATGCCCGCCTCGGTCAGGTGGGTGCGCGTGCCATCGGTGGCGAAGCATTCGGCCCCGGCATCGGTCAGGCCTTTGGCGAGCTCGATGATGCCGTCACGATCGCTGACGGAGAGCAGGGCGCGCAATCGACGTCCTCATGGTGTGCGATGCAGGTGCGGGGATTGGATTATAGGGGCGTCGGAGCCGCCTCTCGGCCGGCGCTGTGCGCGCATCAGCGCCCATCTGTGCGCTCGTGCAGTCGTGCAGTCGTGCAGTCGTGCACTCGTGCCGCACAAATGGGCGCTGATAAGCGTCGCGCGCGGTGTCCCGCGGTGCTCTGCTAGACTCCGCGGCCGATGACCATCCTCACCGACCCCTTCACGCCCACCACCTTCCCCGACCTGTTCACCTGGATGTGGGTCGCGGGCCTACTCATCAGCATCGGCGCGATCGGGGTGTACAACCTCGCGCAGCGACGCTACCGGCGCTACCCGGAGCTGCTGGCCCTCCACGAGTGGATCTTCTGGCCGATCATCGTGACGTGGGGCGTCATCCCGCTGCTCGTCGTCATCGGCGTCCCGCTGATCCTCCAGCTGATCATCGTGCTGACCGGGATGGGCCTCGCGGCGTACGCGACCTTCGTCCGCTTTCCCCCGCGCATCGCCGCGGCGAACGACGAGATTCGCCGCCGCCGCTACGTCCCGCCTCCGCGTCGCTCCGAGTCCCAGCGCTCGAAGCCGACTCCCGCCGGACGACGCCGCAAGCACAGCTAGGCGATCGGCTTGACGCGCCGATCGGCCGCGGCGTAAAGTCCGGCACCGATGGCGCGCACGGACGCGCCTCAAGCAGCCACGAGGAGGACGAGATGCCAGGTACCGCAGGGACGGTCCTTCGCGCGTCGCGCCTCCGGATGGAGCTCGTCGGCTAGCAGCAGCTGAAACCAGCACGCTCGCCAGATTGGCCGCCCGCCGGGGCGGCCCTCGTCATTCCTGGGCCGATTGCGCGACGCACGCCACGCGACGCGTCCTCATTCGCATCGTCCAGGAGAACCCGACCGTTGACTCGTGACTCTCGCCGCGTCCGCCATCGGCCCCGCGGCCAACCAAGCTCATTCCGTTGCGTGCACTGCCGCATCGACGTGCCGTCCGACGCGCCAGGCACGCAGCATCGCAATCATTGCCCCGCCTGCCTCTGGTCTCGACACGTCGACGACCGGCCGGGCGACCGCGCCATGCTCGAGGAATGCGGCTCCGGCATGGAGCCCATCGCCATCACCGTGCGCGGCAAGGGCGAGTGGGTCCTTATCCACCGATGCACAGGCTGCGGCGTGCTGCACGCCAACCGATCGGCGGCCGATGACTCTCCGCTCCTGCTGGTCAGGCTGGCGGTGAAGCCGCTGGCTCTGCCGCCCTTCCCGCTCGACCGATTGGCGCTCGTCTAGGCGTCGTCGGCCGGCTCGGCCGGCTCGGGCGCCGGGAACTTCGGGTGATACTCGGCCATGGCTCTCGCGATGTCCCGCCCGGCATACCACATGAACGCACCCAGGGTGGCGACGAATCCGACGGTTCCGAGGAGGAGGGCCGGCGTGGTTCCGGCGCCGAGCTGGAGTACGAGAAGGGCGACGATCGCGCCGAACAGGATGGCGTTCAGCACGGTGACCAACAACGGGGTGGAGGCGAGCATGTGGACGAGCATCGATGTGCGCGCCTGCATCGCCATCGTCAGGTTGACGCCTCGCTCGTCGTCGGTCGTGCCCATCACAAAGAAGCGATCCAGGTCGGGAGCCAGCTCGAGGTAGCCCGCCCGGATGCGGTTCATCCCGACCACGCACAACGCGTCGTGATTGTTCGAGATGCCCATGCGCAGCACGGTACCGATCCCGACCAGCAGCACGACCGGCAGGATGACCAGGCCGAAGAGCCGGAACCCCTCGCCGAAGTCGGACGCCTGGGCGACGAGCGCCAGGGCTACGATGGCGCCCGACAGCGTCGAGAGGAACATGCCGGCTCGGCTGAACGACTCGTTCCATGCCAGCGACCGCGAGGCGAGCAGGCTCCAGTGCTCGGTGGACAGGATCTGGAGCCTCATCGCCGCGGACACGCCGCCGGCCCCGGCCACGTCGGTTCCGACCAGGCCCGGAGTTGGGGCCGGCTCGGCAGAGGGCCCGATGGATCGCTCGAATGACATCGCTTCGTGACCTCCGACTCCGTTCGATCATGCGCCGCTTGCCCGCGTGGTGCGGCATCTCAGCGCGGAGTTTGCGCCCTAGCGCAAGTAACTGGGAAGTAGAGGCCGAATCAGTCTGAATGGCGCCGACTCTTTCGCCACAGCGCAAGCGCAACGAAGCGCCGTCAGTGGACAGTTGAGGGAGAGCTGCCAGGAGCGCGCGACGGACGAGGCGGAGCGGCCGGCTCGGACGAGCCGTTGAAGGTCAGCTCGCCGTCGGGCGACACGTCGATGGTGACGGTGTCGCCGGAGGTGAACTCGCCTCCCAGCATCCGTCGCGCGAGCGGGTTCTCGAGCCGGCGCTGGATGGCGCGGCGCAGCGGGCGAGCGCCGTACACCGGGTCGTAGCCCTCCCGCGCCAGGAGCGTGAGTGCCCCATCGGTCACGTCGAGAGAGATCCCGGTCTCCGCGAGCCGGCGCTCGACCCCGGCCACCAGCAGGCCCACGATCTGGCGCAGCTGCGCCTCGTCCAGCGGGCGGAAGACGATGATCTCGTCGACGCGGTTGAGGAATTCGGGCCGGAAGTGGTCGCGCAGCGCCAGGCGCACCTTCTCGGCGGCGCCCTCGAAGGCGTCGGGCCCCGCTTCCGCGGCCTCGATCAGCGCGGCGGACCCGAGGTTCGAGGTCATGATGATGACGGTGTTCTTGAAGTCCACCGTCCGGCCCTGGGAATCGGTCAGCCGGCCGTCGTCGAGGAGGTGGAGCAGGACGTTGAAGACGTCGGGATGCGCCTTCTCGATCTCGTCGAACAGGACAACCTGGTACGGCCGCCGGCGAACGGCCTCCGTCAGCTGGCCGCCCTCCTCGTAGCCCACGTAGCCGGGCGGGGCGCCGACGAGCCGCGAGGTCGAGAACTTCTCCATGTACTCGCTCATGTCGATCCGCACCAGCGCCTGCTCGTCATCGAACAGGAACTCGGCCAGGGCGCGGGCCAGCTCCGTCTTGCCGACACCGGTCGGGCCCAGGAAGATGAATGAGCCGATGGGCCGCTTCGGGTCCTTGAGGCCGGCCCG
>JACCWY010000254.1 GCA_013697395.1 Chloroflexota bacterium
GCCGCTCCCCTGGTGCCGGACCGTCAGCTTTCCCTGGGAGTTGCGGCCGGCGCGGCGCACGAGCTTCTCGGTGAGTGGCTTGTGCGGCGACGCGGCAGTGATCTCCTCGAACGTCGACCGCGTCATCGATTTCAAGCGGCGCAAGGACGACGTGGTCGCGAACGTCGTGTCCGTCGAATACGACCCGAACCGCTCGGCCCGCATCGCGCTGGTCCACTACGCTGACGGCGAGAAGCGCTACATCCTGCTGCCGCACGGCCTCAAGGTCGGTGACAGGGTCGCCTCGGGCCCCGACGTCGAGGCACGCGTCGGCAACGCGTTGCCCATGAGCCGCATCCCCCTCGGCACCCAGATCCACAACATCGAGCTGGTCGCCGGTCGTGGCGGCCAGATCGTGCGGAGCGCCGGCAGCAGCGCGCAGCTGCTCGCCAAGGAAGGCGGCTTCGCCACCATCCGCCTGCCATCGGACGAGGTGCGCCGCGTGCGCATCGAGTGCATGGCCACCATCGGCCAGGTGAGCAAC
Source organism: Chloroflexota bacterium (assembly GCA_013697395.1). GTDB lineage: Bacteria > Chloroflexota > Limnocylindria > QHBO01 > QHBO01 > JACDBZ01. Next base: position 524 of record JACCWY010000254.1, read on the forward strand.
CTGGACCACGAGAACCAGAAGATCGGGAAGGCGGGCCGATCACGCCACATGGGTCGGCGGCCCGAGGTGCGGGGTTCGGCGATGAACCCGCGTGACCATCCGCATGGCGGTGGAGAAGGCAAGCAGCCGACCGGCATGCCGCCCAAGACCAAGTGGGGTCGCCCGGCCATGGGCCTGCGGACCCGCGTCAAGAAGAACAAGAGCAACAAGCTGATCGTCCGCCGTCGGTACGGACGGGGTTAGGAGCCGAGATGAGTCGTTCCGTCAAGAAGGGACCATTCGTCGACGCGCGCCTGCTCGGCCGCATCGATGACATGAACAAGCGCAGCGAGCGCAAGGTCCTGAAGACCTGGTCGCGGGCAAGCGTGATCTTCCCGCAGATGATCGGGCACACGATCGCCGTCCACGACGGGCGTCGCCACGTGCCCGTCTTCGTCAGCGAGAACATGGTCGGGCATCGGCTCGGCGAGTTCGCGCCGACGCGCACCTATCGCGGTCACGGCCGGGCGACCGACCGCTCCACGGCGCTGAAGTAGGTGCATCGATGCGAGTGACCGCGACCGCGAAGTACATCCGAATCAGCGCGCGCAAGGCGAAGCTGGTCACCGACCTCATCACCGGCAAGCCGGTCGAGGAGGCGGCGGCCATCCTGCGCTTCATGCCGAACGCGGCTGCGCGGGACGTGGCGAAGGTGCTGAAGAGCGCCACTGCCAACGCCGAGAACAACTACAACCTGTCGGCCGATGAGCTGCGCGTGGTGAGCGCGGTGGCCAACGAGGGCCCGACCCTGAAGCGCTGGCGCCCGCGGGCACAGGGCCGGACGTTCGGGATTTTGAAGCGCACCAGCCACATCACCGTCGCCGTGGCTGATCGAGAGGAGTCGTAGTGGGTCACAAGGTTCACCCGTACGGCTTCCGGATCGGCATCATCAAGCCCTGGCTGGCGAAGTGGTACGCGGACCGCGACTACGCGACGCTGCTCCAGGAGGACATGCGGATCCGGGAGCTGGTCGCGAAGCAGCTGTCGAACGCGAGCGTCAGCCAGGTCGAGATCGAGCGCGGCATCAACCACGTCACCGTCACGGTGCACACGGCGAAGCCGGGGATCGTCATCGGGAAGGGCGGCGCGAACGTCGAGGCGCTGCGCACGAACGTCGGCAAGCTGACGAACAAGAAGGTCAAGCTCGAGATCAAGGAGATTCTCCAGCCCGAGCTCGACGGGATGCTGCTGGCCCAGAACGTGGCCGGCCAGCTGGAGCGCCGCATCGCGTTCCGCAAGGCGATCAAGCAGTCCATCCAGCGCACGATCAAGGCGGGCGCCAAGGGCGTGAAGATCCAGGTCTCCGGGCGCCTCGGCGGGTCGGAGATGAGCCGCACCGAGTGGGACAAGGAGGGCCGGATCCCGCTCGGCACGCTGCGCGCCGACATCAGCTACGGCGTCGTGCACGCGCACACCACCTACGGGCGCATCGGTGTCAAGGCGTGGGTCTACCGCGGCGAGCAGCTCGGCGAGCGGCCGGGCAGCGCGCGCACGGAGCCTCGCGCTCCACGTCGTGGCGCGGCCGGCGCGCGAACGCGTCCCGC
>JACCWY010000275.1 GCA_013697395.1 Chloroflexota bacterium
GCCGGGACGTCACCGTCCCGGCGCTTCATGATCGCCCCACGTGACGATCGCCTCCTTCTACGTCCCCCGCGATTCGCGCTACCGGCGCCTGAGCGCGCCGACGAAGCTGATGATCCCGCTGGCGGTCATGACGGCCGCCTTCCTGATCGGCCAGCCGATGCTGAACCTGGCGCTGGTCGGGCTCGTCGCGGTGCTGCTCTGGTTGGCGGCCATCCCGCGCTCGGTGGTGCGGACGTTCGCCTCGGTGCTGCGCACGTTGATCCCGGTCATCACCATCGGCTGGACCATCTTCTTCCGTTCGGGCGAGGTACTGCTGAGCATCGGTCCGGTCGACATCACCAGTGGCGGGTTGTACCGCGCCATCGCCACCGACCTGCGCTTCACCGCCATCGTCCTGGCAGTGCCGCTCATCCTGGCCGCCATGCCGCAGCAGGACCTCGTCGCCGCCCTGCGCTGGCTGCACCTGCCGTACGTCATCTGCTTCATCATCGCCCTCTCGCTGCGGACCATCCCGACGCTCGAGCGGGACGTCACCCTCATCCGCGACGCGCAGCGGTCGCGGGGCGTTGAGCTGGACCGCGGGGGGATTCGCGTCCGGCTGCGCGGCCTCGCCTCGGTGGTGCTGCCGCTGATGACCGTCTCGATCGGCCGGCTGGAGGTGATGAGCCGGGTGATCGAGAGTCGTGGCGTGACCGCCAGGCGACCATGCCGCACCTTCTACCGCCGACCGCGGCCTTCACGCCTCGACTGGATGCTGATGCTCGGCAGCATCGCGGCGCTGCTCGGGATCTTCGCCTTCAGCCTCACGGCGGCCGGTCGTCAGCTGCTGTCATGAGCGAGCCGATCCCGCCGGGCACTGAGGCGATCCGCCTGACCGACATCCGATTCCGCTACCGCGGGGCCGAGGAGCTGGCGCTCGATGGCGTCAGCCTGTCCATGCAGCAGGGCGAGCTGCTGGGAATCGTTGGCCCGTCGGGTGCGGGCAAGTCAACGCTTGCCCTCGTAATGAGTGGCCAGATCCCGGCCTTCGTGGAGGGAGCCTTCGGCGGGGAGACGCTGCTCTTCGGGCGGACGACGCGGGGGTGGCGCTCGGCGGACCTGGCCGAGATTGTGGGTATGGTCTACCAGGACCCAGAGGCGCAACTGTACGGGCTCACCGTCGAGGAGGAGCTCGTACTGGGACTCGAGAACCGATGCCTTCCACCCGAGGAGATCCGCGAGCGCGTCGCATGGGCGCTGGACGTGACCCGGCTGCACGACGTCCTTGAGAAGTCGCCGTACGCCCTCTCGGGCGGCCAGAAGCAGCGCGTCGTGATCGCGGGCGTCCTGGCGCTGCAACCTCGTATCCTCGTCCTGGATGAGCCGACCTCGGCCCTTGACCCGCGCGGCAAGTCGGCGCTCTACGAACTCCTGACCACCCTCGCCCGCAGCGGCGTGACGGTGGTCATCGTGGAACACGATATCGAGCGGCTGGCACGCCACGCCGACCGCGTCTGCTGGCTCGAGGACGGCCGCGTGGCCGCCATCGGCCCGCCGGAGGAGGTCCTCGGCCGGCCGGCGGAGTCGGCCGTAGGGGTGCTGCGCCTGCCGCAGGTCGCGCAGCTCGCTCACCGATTGGGCTTGGCGGCGCCCTATCCGGTCACCGTGGAGCGGGCGGCGGAGGTTCTTGGGCATCGCCTGCGTCCTGGTCGGGTGGAGGGCGACTGACCCATGACTGACGGCGAGATCCGGCTCGAAGGGGTGGACTTCACCTACCCGGACGGCACTGTCGCGCTGCGAGGCGTCTCGCTGGCCATCGGGCGGGGTGAGTTCGTTGCGCTGCTGGGCCCGAACGGGTCCGGCAAGACGACCCTGTCCCGTCTGCTCAACGGGCTGCTGCTGCCGACCGCGGGACGCGTCCTGGTGGACGGCATCGATACCCGGGAGCGCACCGTCGCCGAGCTCGCCCTGCGCGTGGGCTACCTGTTCCAGAACCCGAACCACCAGCTCGTCAGCGCCACGGTCCGCGGCGAGATCGCGGTAGGACCCAGGGCTCGCAGACTGCCGGCCGCGGAGGTCGAAGGGCGGATGATGCGTGCCAGCGTACTCCTCGGGCTCGAGGCGCTGCTCGACGAGCACCCGCTCCTACTGACGCTGGCCCAAAAGCAGCTGGTGGCGCTGGCCTCGCTCGTCGCGCTCGAGCCGCTCGTTCTGGTCCTCGACGAACCGACAACTGCTCTCGACGCCGCCGAACGGCGTGCCGTAATGGACCTCGTCCAGTCGATTCACGCCACCGGGCGAACGATCCTGCTCGTGACCCATGAGATGGATTTGGCCGGCGAGTACGCCGACCGGTGCCTGGCACTCTCCGATGGCGAGCTCATCTTCGATGGTTCGCCGCGTCAGATCTTCACCGATGAAGACACGCTTGGGCGCGCCAGCCTCGAGCCGCCGCAGGTGGCCCAGCTCGCAGCCCGCCTCGGCCAGCCGCGGCCATGGCTGTCGCTCGACGAGGCGGCCGCGGCGCTCCTCAGCGGACGGTCGGCGGCCCCTGGCGAATGACCCGCTCCACCTTTTCGGCGTCATCGGCCGGCCCAAACGACTCGAGCCACCAGGTCATCCCGACATCGACCATTGCGGCGACGGCTCGCGCTCGCCCCTCCTCATCGAGCCCTCTGAACCGACCCATCACCGCTACGTCGAATCGCCGCTCGCCACCCAGCGCTGCCTGCCCTGCGCGAATCGTGGTCACGACGTCCCGCACCTGCCCGGCGTCGAGCAGCCCCTCGACGGCAATCGGGACGACGCCGTCCCAGCGGGCGGCGCGTGCGAGCGGACGCCGGCTGGGCCACACGGCCGCGACCCAGATCGGGATGCGTGGCCGCTGCAGCGGCGGTGGCAGGAATCGCACATCGGCCGCCCGGTACGTCGCGCCGATGAAGTCGACGGGCTCGCCGGTCCAGAGCCGCGTGATGAGCTTGAGGCCTTCGTCGGTCATGGCACCCAGCGCACGTTGCTCCTGCTGCTCGCCAAAGGCCGACAGCTCTCGGTACCAGTCGCCACCCAGGCCGGCACCGAGGATGAGCCTGCCCCGCGACAAGTGGTCGAGCGTCACCGCCGCGCGGGCGATCAGCCACGGGCGATGACGCGGCAGCGGCGTGACGAGCGGCCCCAGGCGGATGCGTTGCGTCGTGGCGGCGATGGCCGCCAGCGTGACCCACGGCTCGGCCAGCGGCTCGTCGGTCTCCCACAGCAGGTTGTCCCAGGTGAACCATCCGTCCCACCCCGCCTCCTCGGCCATTCGGGCCAGCTCAACGGTGCGTTCCACATCACCGAACAGCCCGAAGTTCGGAGCGTACACGGCGAAATGTGGCGGTGTCTGGGACATCGATCGCTAATCTTGCGCGAATCGAGCGAGTTTCCGAGGAGGATTGATGCAGGTTCGAGGACTGGTCTGGCTCGGCACCGCGACCGCGGAGTTCGACGCCACTACGCGCTTCTTCCGCGAGGTGGTCGGACTGACGTCCGTGGTCGACGAGCCCGGCTTCGCGGCCTTTCAGCTCCCCGACTCCTCGCTCGTGGAGGTGTTCGCCCCTGATTCACCCTACGCCGAGCATCACGAAGGGCGGCCGGTCGTCGGGTTTCTGGTCGATGACGTGCCGGCCGCAAGCGCCGAGCTGGCAGCCGCGGGGATCGAGCTGGTCGGGGGCCTGGAGGTGTCCGAGGAATACACGTGGCAGCACTTCCGCGCGCCCGATGGGAACCTCTACGAGATCACGTCTGGACCGTATCGGCGCTGAGCTGCCCACGGTCGCGACCATGGTCTCTCGCGTGGGGCCCTCGTCCATGACGACGGGGCTCGCGAACACGCCGAATTGTGCCCAGGCTCTGGGAGATGCGCCTGGCGGGAACTTGCGTGACGTCCCGCCCGTCTGGTGAGCAGCATGCTGAGCCGGGGAGGATCCATGCGGCTTCCGTTCGTCGTGACGATGTGTTCGGTCGCGCTGGTCGCGAGCGCGTGTAGCGCAAGCATCCGAGCACCCGATGGATCGGGCACCGGGCTCGAGGAGTCCGCCGCCCTTGTCGCCGACTCCGTAATTCCAGCTTGCGAATCGGTCGAGCGGATCAGCGCCCCCGCCGAGTGGTATCGGGACTCGCCGATCTACGTCGCCAACGAGCAGCCGACCGAGGAGATCCGGGCCTGGGCGGCCGACAAGCCTGGCTTCGAGGAGATCTGGATCGACGGGGATCACCTCGGCTGGATCACGGTCGCCTTCAGCGTCGACGCCGAGGTACGCCAGGCCGAGCTGGAGGAACTGTTCCCCGACGTCGGGGTGGTGGCGGTCGAGGTTCCGTGGACCATCGCCGAGCTCGAGGAGCTGCAGCGCCAGATCGGCGAGGAACTGAATCCGCTGTTTCCGGTGAGCTCGTGGATCTCGGTCACCGAGGGCGTGGTCGGGGTCGGCGTGGGCGTCCTCAAGCCCGAGTGGCTCGCCGCCATCGAGGAGCGCTTCGCGGGCGAGCCGATCTGCATCGAGGGTGCCGACCCGGCGGACATGCCGGCCGAAGGACCCCAGCCGCCGCACGGTGACGGATGGCGCCTGCTGGCCGATGAGCAGGGCGTCGGGTAGCCCTACCGCACCGGCATCGCCAGCGACCAGGCCACCTACGAGCGGCTCTGGACCGATATCGGCCTGTCCGGCGAGCCGCCGCCGGTCGATTTCGAATCCGAGGTGGTGATCTGGTTCGGCGCCGTCTACGGCTCCAGCTGTCCGAATCTCCGACTGGACGACGTGGTCGTCGATGCTGAGCGCGCCCTGGTCCATGCGGAGATCGTGCTGGTCGATGCGCCCGCCGCGTGCACCGGCGACGCCAATCCCCACGCCTATCTGGTGGCGCTGGACCGGGCCAGGGTGCCGCCCGGGCCATTCGCGATCCAGCTCGGCGCTGACGAACCGCCAGCGGGTGTCCCGGAGGAGCGGACGCTGGTGGACGTGGACCTCTCGCGACCCGGAGCGGTCGCTGGACCCGGCGAGGTCCATGGCGATCCGGCGCTGCCGCCGCCGTTCGTGCTCAAGCCCGACTCGGTCATCGAGCCCGGCTTCGAGTATCCGTATCGGCTGTTCGTCCACTGCGGCATCGAGTGGCTCGGGACCTTCAACCATGTGGCCTGGCGGGCCGCTCTGCCCGCCGGCAGCCTCGGAGGCGTTCCGCCACAGTGGCCCGCTCCAGGTGCGGATCAGACGGTCGAGGTCTCCGTCATCCTCCACACCGATCCTGAGCCCGTCATTGAGGCCACGGCAAACGGCCACACCGTCACCTACCACCCGACCGCGGAGGATCCGCCCGGCTGCGATTGATCCCTCATCCGTCGGGCTCGTCACCCAGTAGGTAGCGCGCGCCGGCTCCATTCCGAGCCGCACGATCCTCCCGATTGAGGAGGCGGCAGGTGCGCAGCGAGAGGCAGCCGCAGCCGATGCAGCCGGTCAGGCCGTCGCGCAGCTGCTCGAGCTCCGCGATGCGCTCGTCCAGGCGGTCACGCCACGCGGTTGAAAGACGCTCCCAATCGCGCTTCAGCGGCGTGCGATCCATCGGCAGCGTCGCCAACGCGCGAGCGATCTCATCGAGCGTCAGTCCGACCGCTTGTGCGGCGCGGATGAACGCGATCCGGCGCAGGGTCGGTCGCGGGTAGACGCGTTGATTGCCGGGTGTGCGCTCGGCCGCGATGAGCCCTCGCTGCTCGTAGAAGCGCAATCCCGAAGTGGCGACCCCGCTGCGCGCCGCAAGGTCGCCGATCGTGATCCGATCCGGCAGCAAGGGCATGCGTCCATACTAGCTCTTGACTTCAAGTGCACTTGAGGTTGCAGACTGCCGCGCATGACCGATGCCATGGCCGTTCCAGAGCGAGCCTCCCTTGGCTACGACGACCTCCCGCGCCTCATTGCGCTGATGACGGGCGACGAGAAGCACTCGACCAGCGCAGATTCGACGCTCGACGTGCTGTGGGTCCTCTACGACCGCGTCCTGAACGTCACGCCGGCGGCCGCCGACGATCCCGAGCGCGACCGCTTTCTGCTCTCGAAGGGCCACGGACCGATGGCCTACTACGCCGTGCTGGCGGCCAGGGGCTTCATCTCGGTCGAGACGCTCGCCACCTTCGGCACATACGACTCACCGCTCGGGCACCACCCCGACCGCATGCTGATTCCCGGCGTCGAGATCTCCAGCGGCTCGCTCGGTCACGGGTTGCCGATTGCCATCGGCCTGGCGCTCGGGCTGCGGGCTCAGCGGCGGTCATCGCGCGTGGTGGTCCTGGTCGGCGACGCCGAGCTCGACGAGGGCAGCAACCACGAAGCGATCGCCCTTGCCGGTCGGCTTGGTCTGGATCGCCTCACGGTGGTGGTCGTCGACAACCGATCGGCCACGTATGGGTGGCCGGGCGGCATCGCCGGCCGCTTCGAGATCGAAGGCTGGGCAGCCGCGACGGTCGACGGGCGTGATCACGATGCGCTGGCGGCCGCATTCACCGCGGAGCACATCAGTCGGCCGAGTGTGGTCGTCGCCATGGTCGAGGAGGGGGCATGACTGCCACGGTCACCGCCGACACGATGCGCGACCGCTTCGCCCAGGTCACCAGCGGGCTCCTCGAGGACGACCCGCGGCTGGCGGTCGTGCTGGCCGACATCGGCGGCTCCGGCTTCGCCGACGCGAAGGCGCACCATCCAGAACGGATCATCAACGTCGGCATCCGCGAGCAGTTGATGATCAGCGTCGCATCTGGCCTGGCCTTGTCGGGCCTGCGACCCATCGCGCATTCCTACACGCCATTCCTGATTGAACGCCCGTTCGAGCAGGTCAAGCTCGACCTCGCGCACCAGGGCGTCGGGGCCATCCTGGTCAGCGTCGGCGCCTCGTACGACGCCTCCGACAGCGGACGCACCCATCAGGCTCCGGAGGACGTGGCGCTGCTGAGCACGCTGCCCGACTGGACGATCCATGTCCCGGGCCATCCCGACGAGGCGGAGGCCCTGCTTCGCGACGCGGTCGCCGGGGATGGAAACGTCTACCTTCGCCTCTCAGCGCAGGCCAACGCAGATCCGATGCCGATCGAGCCTGACCGGTTCCACGTCGTTCGCCGCGGCTCGCGGGGGACTGTGATCGCCGTCGGACCGATGCTCGACCGCGTTCTCGAAGCCAGTGCCGAACTCGACGTGACCGTGTTGTACGCGACGACGGTCCGGCCCTTCGATGACGAGACGCTGCGCGCCGAGGTTCACGCGCCGACCGTCGTCCTGGTGGAGCCATATCTCCAGGGCACTTCTGCGATGTGGGTCAGCGAGGCGCTGCGCGATCAGGCTCATCGGCTGCTGTCGATCGGCGTGCGACGCATGGAGCACCGCCACTACGGCACGCCCGAGCAGCACGACGTGGCCCACTGTCTCGACGGCGCCAGCCTGCGCCACCGCATCGGTCGATTCCTGGCTGGCTGAGCGCCGGGTCGATCTGGCAGCATGGGGCATGGCCCCCGAGCCTCTCAAGGCGCTGCTCGTCGACGTCGGTGGAACGCTGGTGGACGACGCCACATGGCTGACGCGCGACCCATACCAGGCGCTGATGATCTCCCGTCTGCGGGATGCCTTTGGCACCGATCTCCCGTGGTTCGCGCTGCTCGCGAACTATCGCTGGACCGAGTCTGATGCGCCTGGTTGGGAGCAACGAACCGCGGAGCTGGTGACGACCACGCTGGCCGAGCACGGCGTCGAGGCATCGGCCGAGGAGGTCGAGCGCATCTGCCGCGCCTGCGC
>JACCWY010000279.1 GCA_013697395.1 Chloroflexota bacterium
ACCAGCTCGTGCTCGTTCGGCGTCAGGATCGGCCCGAGGGACAGGATCTCGGCCGGCAGCGCGCGAGCGGGCGCCGGGTTGAGGATGGCGATGACGCCGGCGGCCCGTGCTGCGCGGATCGCCTCGAGCGTCGCCTCGGCGGCGACCTCGTGGTTCGTGAGGACCGCCTGTGCCGAGCCGATGATCTCGCGATCAGCCTGGTCGAGGCTCAGGGTCGCGTTGGCCCCCGGCGCAACCACGATCTGGTTCTCTCCCCGCCGCCCGACCGCAACGATGGCGACGCCGGTCGGCTCGGACTCCACGCGGCGAACGCGCGAGGTGTCGATGCCCTCCGCCTCGAGCGCGGCGAGCGACCGCGCACCATGCGCATCGTCCCCGACCGCGCCGATCATGGTGACCTGCGCGCCCGCCCGAGCGGCGGCCACGGCCTGATTGGCGCCCTTCCCGCCGTCGTGGACGCTGAACCGGCCGCCGAGCACGGTCTCGCCCGGCACGGGAAGCCGATCTGCGGCCACCACCAGGTCGACGTTGACGGAGCCGATGACGACCACGTGCATGCTCATCGGCTGAGTATGCACCGGCGAGGGCGGCCGTTCGGCCGGTTCAGGGCTGGAGCCGGCGGGGGAGCCATGTGCCGTCGCCGCCGCGACGATACTCGATCCGGTCGTGGAGCCGGTCCGAACGGCTCTCCCAGAACTCGACGATCCTCGGCACGATGAGGTACCCACCCCACATGGGCGGCAGTGGCACCACGCCGGGGTGGCGCGCCGCGAGCTCGGCCACCCGGACCTCGAGCTCGTGGCGCGAGCCGATCTCCTGTCCCTGCGCGGAAGCGCTGGCCGACAGCTGGCTGCCGCGCGGGCGCGTCCGCCAATAGGCGAGCGACTCCTCGTCCGAGAGCAGCCGGATCGATCCGCTGACGCGCGCCTGGCGGTCGAGCGCCGGCCACCAGAACGCGGCCGATGCCCACGGGTTGATCGCCACGTCGCGGCCCTTGCGGCTGCCGCGGTAGGTGAAATAGCGCAGGCCCTCCGCGTCGAGCCCGCGCAGCAGGACAAACCGCACCGACGGCGCTCCGGTGTCGTCGGCGGTGGCCAGGGCGAAGGCGTTCGGCAGTACGGCCCCGGCGCGTCCCGCATCGTCGACCCAGGCACCCAGCTGACGAAGCGGATCGGGGTCGAGCGTGCTGGCGTCGATCGGCATCGGTCAGGGCATCCTATCCCGGCGACGATGCGGCGACGCCCGGAAGAACGCGCGCGAGCAGCTCGAGATCCTCCTGCGACACGTAGGGAGCCGCGCTGATGCGGATGAGCCGGCGCCATGGGCCGTCGCCCGGCTGCTGCGGCCACGGCCCGACCGAGACCTGGATCCCGTTGCGCCGGGGGCCTGCATGGACGGGATCGTCATACAGCGCGCCCCCGCTGGCCGCGCCGCCGGTCGACTCGAGCGGCAGCGGCACCGACGCCATGCTCGCGATCATGACATCCGGGGCTGGCGCCTCGATGCCGAGCGCTTCGCACAGCAGGTGCCGGCCGCGAAGCGCGAGGGTGCGGTTGCGCTCCTGCAACGCCGCCCAGCCCCCCGGCAGCAGCGACGCGCCGAACTCGATCGCGGCGGGGATGGACAGGTAGGCCGATGGGTCCCACGTGCCGGTCCAGTCGTGCTCCAGCCGGAACCGCCCCCGGTCCACGCGGGGCGAGTTGGCGCCGTGGCTGATCACCAGCGGCCGGACGGCCTCCTGGAGGTCGCGGCGGACGTGGAGGAAGCTCGCGCCCTTTGGCGCGCACAGCCACTTGTGGCAGTTGCCCGTGTAGTACGCAGCGCCGATGGCTTCGACGTCGAGCTCGAGCATGCCCGGCGCATGCGCGCCGTCGACAAGCGTGTCGATCCCTCGCAACGCCAGGGCGGCGACGATCTCGGCGACGGGCAGCGCGAGCGCCGTGGGGCTGGTGATGTGGTCCAGCAGGACGAGCCTCGTGCGCGGCGTGACCGCGTCGAGGATCGCGTCTCGGGCCAGGCTCGGGGTCGCGCCCGGAAACGGGAGGCGGGCGATCACCAGGCGGCCGCCGGCAAGAGATGCCACGTGCGCGAGGGCGTTCGTGGCGGCGTTGTAGGCGTGGTCGAGCGCGACCACCTCGTCTCCCTTGCGCAGGTCGAGCGACCGCGCCACCGTGTTGATGCCGACGGTGGCGTTCGGCACGAGCACGAGGTCGTCGGGGGCGGCGCCGACGAAGCCTCCCAACGCGGTGCGCACCTCGTCCATGGCCGGCTCCAGGGCCCGGGCGAAGAACGCGACGGGCTCCCGCTCCATGCGTGCCCGCCACGAAGCCTGCGCCTCGAGCACCCGGCGCGGCGTCGCGCCGAACGAGCCATGGTTGAGGAAGACCGTGCCCGGGTCGAGCGTCCAATGGTGGGCGAGCTCGGATGGCATCGGGCCAGTATCGTAGCGTCCGATGGCCATCCCACGCCGACCAGGTGCGATCCTGTTCGACCTCGACGGCACGCTGGTCGACACGGTGCCGGCCCGAATCGACGCGTGGACGGCCGCCCTCGGCGAGATCGGCATTGCCTTCACGCGCGCCCAGCTGGAGCCGATGATCGGCATGGACGGCCGGCGCCTGGCGCGCGAGGCGGCGCAGGCCGTGGGGCGTCGGCTCACCGACGACGAGGCCGAGGCCATCGACCGGCGCAGCGGCGAGCTGTTCGATGTTCGCAACCGCGACCCGCGGCCGTTGCCGGGAGCCCGCAGCCTCCTGCGCAAGCTCGACGACCGCGCCCTGACCTGGGC
>JACCWY010000280.1 GCA_013697395.1 Chloroflexota bacterium
TGTCCAGCTCGGGGCGGTCGGCATGCGCCGCCAGATCGCCGACGCCTTCACGGACCGCGTCTTTTACGGCGGCCTCACCTACAACTCGCACCCGCTGGCGTGCGCCACGGCACTGGCCGCCATCGAGGTGCTGGAGGAGGAGCGGCTCATCGAGCGCGCGGCGCGCATGGGCGAGCGGCTAAGGTCCACCACGAGCAGCTGACGGCGAGGCACCCCAGCGTGGGGGCGACGCGCAGCATCGGGCTGTTCGGCGTCGTCGAGCTGGTTCGCAACCGCCAGACGATGGAGCCGATGGCGCCGTTCAACGGCACGAGCGACGAGATGGTCGCCCTCGGCAAGCGCTTCCGCACCGACGGGCTGTACACCTTCACCCGCTGGAACTACTTCCACACCAACCCGCCGCTGACCATCAGCGAGGAGGAGCTGGCCGAAGGGTTCGCGATCATCGATCGCGCGCTCGAGATCACCGATGCCGCGGTCGCCTGACCGATGACGGGCGCGACTGCGTCGTTCGGCCGGCGGGCGGACGTCGGCGGCGCGCTCGCGTCCCTGGGCGGGATCATCCGATCGATCCTCGCCTTCGTGGTGGTGGTGCTCCTCATCGCAATCGTGTGGGAGGCGGCGAAGTGGCTCGGCGGCGGGATCTGGCGCGAGGCGTTCGGGATCGTGCTCGATCCGCCGCACATGCCCCCCCTGCGCATCACGCAGCTCAACGACACGAACCTGCCGCACGTGTGGGAGGTGGCCGGCGCACTCTTCGAGCCGGCAACACGTCGCAGTGAGTTCAGCCTGTTCGCGGTCCTCCTGGATGCGGCGCTCTTCACCTGGCGCGGCGCCGCCATCGGATTCGCCCTTGGTGCCGCCATCGGCCTTGGCCTGGCGATCCTGTTCGTGCACTCGCGACTGCTGGAGCGTGCCCTGGTTCCGTACGTGATCGCCAGCCAGACGATCCCGATCATCGCGCTTGCACCGATGGTGGTCCTGTGGGTCGGGCGTGACTGGCCGAGCGTCGCCATCATCAGCGCCTACCTGACGTTCTTTCCCGTCACCATCGCCGGCATCCGCGGCCTCAAGTCGCCGGACCCGCGCGCGCTCGAGCTCATGCGCAGCTACGCGGCCGACTGGCAATCGGTGCTTTGGAAGGTGCGCCTGCCCGCCGCCTTGCCGTACCTGTTCACGGCACTCAAGATCAGCGCGACGGCCAGCATCGTCGGAGCGATCGTGGCGGAGGCCCCGACCGGCATCGCGGGCGGGCTCGGCAGGGCCATCATCCAGTTCAACCAGCAGTTCACCTCCGGCCCCGAGAAGCTGTGGGCAACCGCATTCATCTGCGCCGCCCTGGGGATCGCGTTCTTCGGGCTCGTCCGGATTGCCGAGATGATCGTCCTCCGCAATCGCCAGCGCGAGGTGGAGGCTTGAGCGGCACGAACTCGGTCGTGGCCATCCGCGACCTGGGCAAGACCTTCGGCAACGAGGGCTCGCAGACCGTTGCGCTGTCGGGCATCAACTTGACCATTCAGCCCGGCGAGTTCGTCAGCCTGATCGGTCCGTCGGGATGCGGAAAGAGCACCCTCCTGCGGATCATCGGGGACCTGACGGGGCCGACCACCGGAACGGTGGAGGTCAACGGCAAGCCAGCTGCCCGTGCCAGGACGGATCGCGACTACGGCATGGTCTTCCAGGCGCCGGTGCTGTTCGATTGGCGCACGATCGAGGCGAACGTGGCCCTGCCGCTCGAGATCATCGACATGCCGCGTGCGCGGCGCGCGCAGCGGACTGCCGAGATGCTGTCACTTGTCGAGCTGAGCGACTTCGCGCGCCACCACCCGTGGCAGCTGTCGGGCGGTATGCAGCAGCGAGCAGCCATCGCCCGCGCGCTCGCCTTCGAGCCGCGCCTGCTCCTGATGGACGAGCCGTTCGGCGCGCTCGACGAGATGACTCGGGAACGAATGAACACCGAGCTGCTCCGGATCTGGGAGCAGACCGGGACGACCATCGTGTTCGTCACGCATTCCATTCCGGAGGCGGTCTTCCTGTCGTCCAGGGTCGTCGTCATGAGCGCGCGGCCGGGCCGCATCACGAAGGTCATCGAGGTCGGCCTGCCACGACCCCGGTCAGATGAGACCCGCGAGCTCGAGCCGTACTTCGAGCTCATCACCGAGGTACGCGAGAGCCTGAAGGCCGGCGGCCACGGGTCGGACGCCGGGACCATCGCGGACAAGCCGCTCGAGGCGCTGCAATGATCGACCGCCTCCGCTACTACCTGCCGACGCTGGCGGTCTTCGTCGGGGGCATCGTTCTCTGGGAGGGCGCCGTGCGCGCCCTCGAGATCCAGCGATTCCTGCTGCCGCCCCCGTCCGACATCGCCGCTGCCCTCGTCACGAACCGCGACCTGCTGATGGCGGCGGGCCTGACGACGCTGATCGAGGCCGTCGGTGGCTTTGCCATCGGTCTCACCGGTGGCCTGGTGGTGGCCTTCGCCACCTCGCGCTTTGCCCTGGCACGGGGAGCGCTGATGCCCTTCGCCATCGCGGCCAACGCCATCCCGATCATTGCCTTCGCACCCATCGCGAACGCGTGGTTCGGCGTGACGAGTCCGGTCAGCAAGATGATGATCGTGGCGATGCTCGTCTTCTTCCCGGTCATGATCAACACCGTCCGCGGCCTGACCAGCGCCGATGCGGCGAGCCTGGAGCTGATGCGCAGCTACGCCGCGTCGGAGCGCGAGGTGCTGACCCGGGTGCGAATCCCGAACGCGCTTCCCTACTTCTTCACGGCGATCAAGGTCGGCGCGACGCTCAGCCTCATCGGCGCCATCGTCGGCGAGTACTTCGGCGGCGCCACGGTTGCATTGGGACGCATCATCGTCGAGAGTGCATCGTTCCTGCGCTTCGCGCAGGCGTGGAGCGCGATCATCGTCGCCGCCGCGCTCGGCATCGGCTTCTACCTGATCATCATCGGCATCGAGCGAGTCGCGATGCCGTGGCACGCATCAATGCGGGGACAGACCTAGCCGGAGACGCGTGACGAGCGCACCGGCTCGGGACCCAGCGCGAACCGGAACATCACGGACAAGGAGGACGGAGGGCATGAAGCATTCCTGGCGCATCTTCACCATCCTGATGGTCGTCGGGCTGGTGCTCGCGGCATGCGGGACCGGCGGCACCGGCGACGCGACGCCGACCGAGGCAGCCGCAGAGTCCGAGCCCGCCGAGTCCGAGCCCGCGGGCTCCGAGCCCGCGGCTTCCGAGCCGACGGCCGCCGGCGACTGCGGCACCGAGGCACTCGGCGGCACCATCGCCGTCGACTTCCAGCTCCAGTGGGTTCCGCAGGCGCAGTTCGCCGGCTACTTCGCGGCCAAGGACCTCGGCATGTACGAGGAGGCGGGTCTGGACGTCACGTTCCTCGACGGAGGACCGGACATCGCCCCGCAGCAGGTCGTGGCTGACCCGAACGGACCAGAGTTTGGCGAGGGCTGGGTTCCGAAGGTGCTGGTGGCTCGCGAAGAGGGCGCGGACCTCGTCAACATCGCACAGGTCTTCCAGCGCTCCGGTGCTGTCGAGGTCAGCTTTGCCGACAGCGGCATCACGTCCCCCGAGGACTGGGCTGGCAAGAGGGTCGGTGCTTGGGGCTTCGGCAACGAGTTCGAGGTGGTTGCTGCCGCTCGGCAGGCGGGCCTCGAGCCGGGGACCGACTTCGAGCAGGTCACGCAGAACTTCGACATGGTCGCGTTCCTCAACGGAGAGCTCGATGCGGCCGAGGCGATGACCTACAACGAGCTGGCCCAAGTGCTCGAGACGGAGAACCCGGACACTGGCGAGCTCTACCAGCTCAGCGATCTCAACATCATCGACTTCAACGAAGTCGGCGCCGCCATGCTCCAGGACCACATCATGGCGCGCGAGTCCTGGCTCGTCGGCGACACCGACGGCGTTGCCAATGAGCAGATCGCGATCTGCTTCCTGCGAGCCTCGTTCGAGGGCTGGATGCACTGCCGCGACAACCCCGACGAGTGCGTCGAGATCGTCCTCGACCAGGGCACGATCCTGGGTGAGGGTCACCAGCACTGGATGATGAACGAGATCAACGCCCTGATCTGGCCATCCCCGGATGGGATCGGCATCCTTGACGAGGAGCAATGGGATCAAACGGTCCAGATCAGTCTCGACTCGGAGATCCTAACCGAGGAGCCCTCGCCCGACGCGTTCAGGACCGATCTGGCGCAGGCCGCGCTCGATAGGATCAACGGCGACACCACCGGCGACGACTTCGAGAAGGGCGAGGTGGAGGTCACCCCCGGCGGCGAATAGGCCGATACCGATCCCCAGCTGCACCGCCCCTCCCCGATCCGTCGGGGAGGGGCGTTCGCGTGGGCGCCCGGGCCACCGCTCGTCGGGTACCAACCAGGATCGGTTGGAGCATACCGATCGGCTCGATCATCAGCGCTGCCGTCCGAGGACGCGCGGGGCTATCCGTCGTCACGAAACTCTAGTTCCTCGGCTCCACCGGCCCGGCGGACGAGCATGGGAAGGACGGGCGGCACGATGAGGGTCGTCAGGATGGCCATCGCAACGACCACGGTGTACAGCTCGCCGTCAATCGCCCCGATCTGCAGGCCCAGCCCGGCGACCACGATGCCGACCTCGCCGCGCGGGACCATCCCCCAGCCGATGAGCACGGCCTGCGCCCACCCCAGCCGGATGGCGCCGATGACCGCGCCGATGAACTTCGTCGCCACCGCGAGCAGGGTGACGCCTACCACTAGGGCGAGCGTGCCCAGGTCGGCCAGCCCGGCCAGGTTCACCTGGGCCCCGATGGCGCCGAAGAAGAAGGGAGTGAAGAAGGCGGCGACCGGCGCCACCTCGGCCTCGAGCGCGTGGCGCTCGCTGGATTCGCCCACCACCATGCCGGCCAGGAAGGCACCGATGATCGCGGCCAGGCCGATCTGCGACGCCAGCGCCGCGAGGCCGAGCATGATGATCATGCCCGGCAGGAAGGGGGTTTCGGCGAACACCGGATCGGTCAGGAGCGAGCGTCGTCGCCGAAGGAGGCGCGTGCCGCCGATGAGCACGACGCCGATGAACATGATCGCCACCACGACCAGTGTGGCGATCTGGTCGAGCGCAACGCTCCCCGCCGCCAACCCCGAGGCGAAGGCCAGGATCAGCATGGCCAGCACGTCGTCGATGACGGCCGCGCCGAGGATCACGCGCCCACTCAGCGTGCCCAGCACGCCAAGGTCGCGCAGGACGCCCGACGTGATGCCGACGCTGGTGGCGGTGAGAGCCGCCGCGAGGAAGATGGCCACCTCGAGTGGCGACCCGAGCAACGCGGCCAGAAGAAATCCGCCCGCGAACGGAAGGGCCACTCCGAGCGCACCAACGACGAGCGCCGTCGGGCCGACCCGAACCAGGTCGTGGAGCCGCGTCTCGACCCCAACCTGGAAGAGGAGCAGCACCACGCCGATCTCAGCGAAAAGCGACGTCTCGGCATTGATCTCGTACCAGCCGAGGACCGCCGGCCCGACCAGCGCGCCGGCGAGGATCTCGCCGATGACCGGCGGCTGGCCCAATCGCTTGAAGATCTCGTCGCCGATCTTGGCCGCGAGCAGCAGCACGAAGAGCTGGCGAAGGATGTCGGCAAGGTGCTCCATCGGCTACCGCTACAGCAGGTAGCGCAGCCAGACGTAGACGGTCGCGATGAGCATGGTCCCGAACGTCACCGGCAGCCCGTAGCGAAGGAACTTGCCGAAGCCAATGGGATGCCCCTCGCGCTCCGCCATGCCGGCCAGGATCACATTGGCGCTGGCCCCGATGATCGTGGCGTTGCCGCCCAGGTCGGCGCCGATGGCGAGGGCCCACCAGATGGCGTCGTTCGGCTGGCCCTCGGCGAGCTGATCCACGACCGGGATCATGGTGGCCGTGTAGGGAATGTTGTCGATCAGGCCCGACAGGATGGCGGACAGCCACAGCACGAGCAGCGACGTCCCGGCCAGCGCGCCCCCGGTCAGGCTCACGATCGCATCGGCCACGACGTCGATCAGACCGATCTCGATCACGCCGGCGACGAGCATGAAGAGGCCGATGAAGAAGAACAGGGTCGGCCATTCAACGTCGCGCAACACCTCCTCCGGGCTCTCGCGAGCGACGACCATCAGCACCACCGCGCCGGTCAGGGCCACCGTCGCGGGCTCCAGGTGGAGGGCGCCGTGGAACAGGAAACCGGCCAGGGTCAGGCCCATGACGACGAGCGAGCTGCGGAGCAGTCGCGGATCGGTGATCATGTCGCGCTCGTTGAGCTCGAGCAGGCCTGCGCGCAGCTCGGGATCTGCGGTCAGCTGGCCGCGGAAGAGCCAGCGCGCGGCCACGAGATAGAAGCCCAGGAGGACGGCGGAGAGTGGCGCCATGTGAATCAGGAAGGCGCCGAAGTCCAGGCCGGCAGCGCTGCCGATGAGAATGTTCGGCGGATCACCGATGAGCGTGGACGCGCCTCCGATGTTCGACGCCAGGATCTCGCTCATCAGGAACGGGAACGGGTTCATCCCCATCCGGGCGGCGAGGAAGAGCGTGATGGGGCCAACCAGGACCACGGTGGTCACGTTGTCGAGGAACGCGGAGGCCACCGCGGTGATGATGCTGAGCACGACCAGGATGCGGTACGGATCGCCGCCTGCGAACCGCGCCGCCCGCACTGCGATCCAACCGAAGACGCCGGTCTTCCGGATGATCCCGGCCAGGATCATCATTCCGGCCAGCAGGAAGATGACGTTGAAGTCGATCTCCTCGAACGCCTGCTCCTGGCTGACGATGCCGAGCAGCACCATGGCGATGCCGCCGGCCAGCGCCGCCAGCGTCTTGTGCAGGCGCTCGGTGGCGATGAGCCCGTAGGTGAGCGCGAAGATGGCGAGGCCGATGGCGGCCTGGAGGGTCACCCCGAGTCCCCTGTCGGCTCAAGCAGGGCGCGGCTTCCGGTCGCGCGGACCCACACCGTCAGCAGCTCGAGCTGGTCGACGTAGCCGACCACCCGCTCGTCGCGATCCGTGATCGGCAGGCCGTTCAGGTGGCTGACGTGCATGCGCTCGAAGGCCGTGCGCACCGTCTCGTCGGGGTGGACGCTGACGGGGTCGACCATGACGTCGCCCGCCGTCCGCGCCCCGACATGCCCCGCGTACTTGAGCACGGCCTCGAGGTCCGTGATCTCGCCCAGGAACTCCTCCGGCACAATCTTGAGGAACACGTCGTTGACGAGGACTCGCACCGGAAGGACCCCGAGCAACCGCCGGTTCGCGTCGACGACGGCGATCACCCGGCAGCCGGTGTTCTCGACGGCAAGCTCGGCCGTCCGGCGCAGGCTCGCGGTCGCCTCGACGACGACCGGCTCCATGCGCAGGATTCGATCGGCTTCGGCAATCGTCGTCTGTTGGGTGATCGATTCGGGGGTCGGATCGTGCTCGGCCATCAGCGTCTCCGAAACATGACAGGAGGCCACGCGCTGCGCAGCCTCCACCTTGGCGCCGATGCTACGGGTCCGGCGCTGGACCCCGGTGCCCGACCGTAAGCACCGCGGGGCCAGTGTAGCCGGTGCCGAGCGGGCCGCCGGTATGATCGGCTCATGCCGCCGACGACGCCCCGCGCCGCCGACAGCCGGTCCATGCCATGACCGGGCTTGGGCTGACGCTGCTCGTCGCGCTCGCGGCAGCCCTGGCGCTCGGCGCGCTCGCTCATCGGCTACGGCTGCCGACCATGCTCGGGTACATCGCCGCCGGGATGGTGGTTGGCCCATTCACGCCGGGCTTCGTGGCCGACCGCGAGGAGCTGCTCGCCCTGGCCGACATCGGCGTGGCGCTCCTCATGTTCAGCATCGGGCTCCAGTTCAGCATCGGCGAGCTGCGGGCGGTGGGGACCCGGATCCTGGCCGGCACGCCCGTGCAGGTGGCCGTCACCATGGCGCTCGGGACCGGCACCGGGCTCGCGCTGGGCTGGGAGCTGCTCGAGGCCCTGTTCATCGGCGGCGCGGTGGCCGTCGCCTCCACCGTCGTCCTCGTCAAGGTGGCCGGGGAAGGGGCGCTCCACACCACCGCGCACGGGCGGACGGCGCTCGGCGTCTCGATCGTGCAGGACCTCCTCACCGTGGTCCTGGTCGTGGCGCTGTCGGCGTTCGGTGGCCGCGAGGAGGTGTCGATCGCCAGCCTCGTGCTCGCCGCGGGCATCGCGCTCGGCTTCGTGGCTCTCGTGGTCATCGGCGGCTCGCGCTTCCTGCCGCGCCTGCTCGGCCTCATCGCCGGCCTGCGCTCGCGGGAGCTGTTCGTCATCAGCGTGGCAGTGATCGCGATCGGCACGGCCTTCGCGGCCGAGGAGCTCGGGGTCAGCATCGCGCTCGGCGCGTTCGTCGCGGGGCTCGCCCTGGCCGACTCCGACCTGACGGCGAGCGTGCTCGGCGAGATCGTCCCGCTGCGCGAGCTGTTCAGCACCTTCTTCTTCGTCTCGATCGGCATCCTGCTCCAGCCGGAGGCGATCCTCGCGGCGTGGCCGATCGTCCTGGCGCTGCTGCTCATCATCACGCTCGGCAAGGCGCTGCCCATCGCGGGGGTGGCTCTCCTCGCCGGACAGCGGCCGTCGAGCGCGCTGCGAGCCGGCGCGCTGATCGGCCAGAGCGGCGAGTTCAGCTTCGTGCTCGCCTCAGCCGGGCTGGCGCTCGGCGCCGTGACGGCCGATACCTTTTCACTGGCGATGGGCGCCGTGGTCCTGTCCATCCTGACCGCCGGACCACTGCTCGCGGCCGCCGAACGGGTGGGGGCCAGGCTCGATGCCGCCGTCCCGCGCAAGCCGATGCCGGGCGAGGAACCCGGCGCGGGCCTCCACCGCCACGCGTTGATCCTCGGCTACGGGCGCGTCGGCCGCTCGGTGGCGCGGGTGCTCGAGTCGCGCGGGTTCGCCTGGGTGGCGGTCGAGGGCGACTACGGCGTCGCACGGGACGCGCGCTCTGCCGGTCACCCGGTCATCTACGGCGACGCGGGCGCGCCATCGGTCCTCGACCAGGCCGGCGTGGCGGGGGCGCACGCGGTCGTCGTCGCCATGCCGGACGCGCTCGCCACGCGCCAGGCCGTCGTCTACGCCCGATCGCGCAACGCACGGATCGAGATCGTTGCGCGCGCCCATTCCGAGGCGGAGGAGGCCGACCTGCGTCGCCTCGGCGCCGCGCGGGTCGTCGTCGCCGAGCGCGAGCTGGGCAACGAGCTCATCCGGCATGCGCTGCGCCGCTTCGGCGTCAGCGACCGGGAGGTGGCCGCCATCCTCGAGTCTCGCCGCCGGGCGTGAGGCGCCTCACCGGCCACCGACGCTCAGGCCGGCAAGGATCGCTCCGACCACGAGGAAGATCCCGACCGCGATGACCACCCCCTGCGTCCGACCCATCGTGGCTGACGCAGGGTGGGGGACTCCGTCGCCCGGCGGCCAGGCCACGATCAGCAGGGTGGCCAGCGGGCCGATCAGGAGGGACACCAACCACCAGTTGAGGCCGGAGCGCTGCTTGGACTGGGCGAGCCCGGCGTTGATGAGCGATAGCGTGAACCAGGCTGCCGAGAACGTGACGTACTGATCCTGCACGCGGTCAGCCTAAGCCCAGTGGCAACAACCGGGCCGACGCCGCGGGCGACGCCAGGCGCCAACCAGGTTGGCCCTGTGACGGGGAAGCGTCGACGCGACGGCCCTGCGTGGTCGTTCGGCCAACCCACGTGGCCAACCGATCGAGGAAGGGCCTATTGGACAGCCGCGGCCGTCGCTCGCTGGTCACAGGGCCAACGTGGTTGGCATTCGGAGCATGGGCACGAGAGCCGCCCCAAAGCAGGACGGCCCTCGTGCACGGTTGGTGGGAGGGCGCCTACGCGGCCGCGGCCTCGGGCGCGACCGGCTCGTCGTCGACGATCAGCCCGTCTCTCATGCGGATGATGCGGTCGCAGAAGGCGCCGACCTCGGCGTCGTGCGTGACGAGCACCACGGTCTGGCCGCGCTCCCGATTGAAGCGGGGCAGGAGCTCGAGCACCTCGGTCGAGTGACCCGAGTCGAGGTTGCCCGTTGGCTCATCGGCCAGCACCAGCGCCGGCTCGTTCACGAGGCTGCGTGCGATGGCGACTCGTTGCTGCTCGCCGCCCGACAGCTCCATCGGCCGATGGTCTGCACGCTCCGCCAGCCCGACCCAGGCGAGCGCCTCGCGGGCCGTGGCCGTGGCGCGCGAACGAGACGCGCCAGCGTACTCGCCGGCCAGCGCGACGTTCTCCAGGGCGGTGAGCGTCGGCACCAGGTTGAACGACTGGAACACGAAGCCCATCGTCTTCGCCCGCATAAGCGTGCGCGTCCGATCCGATAGGTTCGCCACCGATTGTCCATCGATGAGGACCTCCGGC
>JACCWY010000292.1 GCA_013697395.1 Chloroflexota bacterium
CGCGTTGGCAGATCCGAGCAGCTCGAGGAGCGTTTCCACCGTCGGTTCCTCGGTGGCCAGCGCCGCGAGCCGCCCGTCAGGCGCCGGGGGCGGCGCATGGCCGGCGATCGCGTAGCGCGGCGCATCGTCGGCCAGGGCGCGACCGGGCACCTCGCACGCGAGCCCCCCCGCGGCGCGACAGCGAATGAGCGGCTCGTCGGTGACCGTTCCGATCCGGGCGGCCTCCAGCTCGTATCGCGCGAAGACGCTGCGCAGGTCATCGACGCGGTCGGGCCGCACGACGATCAGCATCCGCTCCTGGGACTCGGACAGGAGCACCTCGTACGGGGTCATGCCGGCTTCGCGGCGCGGGACCGCGTCCAGGTCGACGTCCGCGCCAACGCCGCCACGCGCGGTCAGCTCGGCAAGTGCGCAGGTGAGACCGGCGGCCCCGAGGTCCTGCATGGCCACCACCGCGTCGAGATGCGCAAGCTCCAGACATGCCTCCATGAGCAGCTTCTCGAGGAACGGGTTGCCGACCTGGACGGCCGGCCGGCGCTCCTCGCGGTCCTCCCCCAGCGTGGCCGAGGCGAAGCTCGCCCCCTGGATCCCGTCCCGGCCGGTCGAGGCGCCCACCAGCAGCAGCACGTTGCCGGCGCCGGCGGCTCGCGCCAGGGTGATCTCCCCGTGGCGGGCGATCCCGACGCACATGGCGTTGACGATCGGGTTTCCGGAGTAGCTCGGATCGAAGACCACCTCACCGCCGACATCGGGAATGCCGATGCAGTTGCCGTATCCGGCAATGCCCCCGACGACGCCACCGAACAGGTAGCGATTGCGGGCCGCCGTGTCCACGTCGGTCGCACCGTCGGGATCGAGGGGTCCGAAGCGCAGGCTGTTGAGGAGCGCGATCGGGCGCGCGCCCATGGTGAAGACGTCGCGGATGATGCCGCCGACCCCCGTCGCCGCGCCCTGGTACGGCTCGACCGCGCTCGGGTGGTTGTGCGACTCGACCTTGAAGACCGCGGCCAGCCCGTCGCCGATGTCGACGACGCCGGCGTTCTCGCCCGGCCCGACCAGCACGCGCTCCCCCGACGACGGCAGCCGCACGAGGAGCGGCCGTGAGTGCTTGTACGCGCAATGCTCGGACCACATGGCGCCGAACATGCCCAGCTCGACCGCGTTCGGGCGACGGCCGAGCGCGTCGACGACGAGCTCGAACTCCGATTCGGTCAGCCCGTGCCGCTGCTCGGCCGGAGGCGTTGCGACCGTCATGCGCGCTGCGGAGGCCTGCTCACGCCGATCCGGTGCTCGCCCTGGCCGTCATCGGCACCTGGTGAACCTGGCACGAGTCACCGCGTTGGCCCGCCCAGTGGCTGGTCGCGGCCGAGCTCGAGCAGGATGCAGCCCATGGCCGCCGCCGCCGTCCCCAGGAACAGCAGCAGCTCACCGATCCCCGCGGCCCCGAAGCCGATGCGGTCGATGGCGATCCCGAGACCGATGAGCACCACCACCATCGTGGCCATGCGCAGGTGAGGGATGGCCGGCACGCTGGCGGCGAAGAAGACGGTGACCGCGATGGCGAGGAGCAGGAGGACGAGCAGCAGGTCGATCGGGTTGATCGGGCCGCGGAACAGTCCGACCACCACCCCCACTGCCGCCACGACCGTCCCTCCGCCGATGAGCCACGCAGACAGCGTCACCGGCCACGTCACGGGCAGGCTCACCGACTGCGGCTGACGCCGGTTGCCGCTCTCGGCCGGAGGTTGCGCTGCCGTTGACGTCGGCGGTGGAGCCGCCGCTGGCGGAGGTGCGGGCTCCACGCGCGTCGGTTCGTCCGCCCTGGCTGGCTGAGCGTCGTCGGAGTTCGTCCAGGGCTCGGCGTCCGTCGGCTCGGCGGGCCGCCCGGGCTGGTCGTCGGCCCGGTCGTTACGCTCGGGCGGATCGGGCCACGCCGGGGCGGGAGGGATCTCGGCCTCGGCCTCCTGGTCGATCGGCTGCCCGCAGGTCGGGCAGAAGACCGCGGTCTCGTCGACCTCGGTCCCGCAGTTCGGGCAGAAGCGGGCCATCGGCTCAGCTTCGTCCGAACCGGGTGAGCGTGCCGATCAGGATGATCAGGGCGGACAGGAAGAAGATGATCCCGGCCGGCGTCAAGACGCGCAGCAGGCCGACAAGGTCGCCGTCCCAGTTGCCGAGCAGCTCGGCCACGGCGAACAGGATGATCAGGCCCACGCTCCACAGGAGGGTGATCCCGAGGCCGACCGTCTGGATGGGCCCGGGCGTCGCGCGCGCGAAGCCGGCGATGGCGAGCACGAGGAGCAGGATGCCGAGCACGGGGACGGGCCCCGTCAGGCCGTAATAGGCCTGGTCGGCGAGTGCGGCACCCACGTCCGGATAGCCGGACCAGAAGGCCACCCCGTACCCATCCGGACCGGTTGCTCGCTCGAAGAGCGAGCCAGTGCCGTACAGGAACGGCAGGAGGTAGCCGGTGACCAGGCCGATGAGGCCGATCAGCAGCACGACCGGTCCGAGGACGGCGCCCCCGCGCCGGGCTGAGACCGCGGCCACCGGTTCCTCCGCGGCGACAGCCGGCGGCACGTACCCGGGGGCCGTGCCGCGCAGGTTGGCGCCGCAGTTCTGGCAGAAGGCGACGCCGGCACGGTTGTGGGTCCCGCAGCGCGGGCACGCCATGGTCCCTTCGGCCGTGCCCGGGCGCTCCAGGGTGCTCGCCACGCCTGCGGCGACGAGCCGCTGGCCACAGTTGCGACAGAAGGCGAGACCCGGCCGGTTCTCGGTCCCACAGCGCGGACATTGGGTGCTCTCGCCCGTTGAGCCCTCGCCGGCGGGCACGCTGTGCGCCGCGGTGAGCGCTGCCGCAGCACCGGCTTCGGCGCCCTCGGGCACGTCCGGCGCGGCCGCGGCGGGATAGGCCTCGACCTCGGATGGCGGCGGCTCAGAGATGCCCGTCGGTTCGCCCCACTCGGGCTCCAGGATCGGCTCTGCGCCACGCTCCGGCGGCTCGGTCGGCCAGTCGCCCGGTTCGGCCGACCCGGCTGCCGGTGGCTCGGTCGGCCAGGCCGGCGCTTCGGGTGCTGAGCCGCTGCCCGCCTCCGCCTCTCCAAACGCGGTCGGCGCGTCCTGGCTCGGCCAGCTCTCGATCTCCGCGCTGGCGACGGCCTCGGCCGGCGGCGCCCCGGTCTCGGAGTCCGGCTCGGCCACGTCGTCGGGGGGCTGCCAGGGTTCCGTGGACCATCCGGCGCTCGCCGCATCTTGAGGCTGGTCGTCGGCGGCGGGCTCTTCCGCGGAGGACGGCTGGCCGGTCCAGGCGGGCTCCGCAGCGGGCTCTTCCGCGGAGGACGCCTCGCCTGGCTCCGGCGGCGATGACGACGCGTCGTCCGGGTCGCGGCGTTCCCGCTGATCGTGCTCCACTCTTCGCCTCCTGCGGCAGATTCAGCCCCTGGACCCGATCATAGCCGACGCTCCGCGGCCGCCGGCTGCCGTTGCAGCCAGCGTTCCAGCGACCGGAAGAGGCGGAGCCCATCCGTCCCGCCCATCTCCGGCTCGGCGGCGCGCTCGGGATGCGGCATCAGCCCGAGCACGTTACCGCGCTCGTTGACGATGCCGGCGATCCCGCGCTCCGACCCGTTCGGATTTGCATCGGCGCCGACGCGCCCCTCGCCGTCGGCGTAGCGCAGCGCGACGCGCCCGTCGCGCTCGAGCGCATCGAGCGTCTCGGCATCCGCAACATAGCGCCCCTCACCGTGGCTGATCGGCAGGCGGATGCGATCCCCGTCGGCGAGGTCCCCCAGCCAGGCGGTCGCGTTTTGCGGGCGCTCCACCCGCAGCCACTGCCAGTCGCATCGGAACTCGAGGTGGTCGTTGCGGGCGAGGGCTCCGGGCAGCATGCCGGCCTCGGTCAGCACCTGGAAGCCGTTGCACGAGCCGATGACCGGGCCGCCCGCGTCCGCGAAGGCCTCGACGGCGCGCATGACCGGGGAGAAGCGGGCGATCGCCCCGGTTCGGAGGTGATCGCCGTGCGCGAAGCCGCCGGGAAGGACCACGGCATCGGCCCCGCCCAGGTCTGATTCGGTGTGCCACACCAGGTTCGCGTTCCAGCCGAGCACGGTGGAGGCGACGTGGACGAAATCGCGCTCCGACCAGGTGCCCGGGAAAACGACGACCGCGACGCTCGGCGGGCGCGTCATGAGCGTGGTCATGGGTTCGCCTCCTCGGCATCCTGCTGCTCGTCGGCGCGGAGCTCCCAGCTGGCCGTCTCCATCACCGGGCTGGCGAGGAGGCGCCGGCACATCTCGTCGACCGCCGCCTCGGCAGCGGCATGGTCCTCTGCCTCGAACGCGATCCGCAGCAGCTTGCCGCTTCGGACGTCACTGACCGACGCATAGCCCAGCGACCGCAGCGCTGAGCCGATCGTCTGGCCCTCCGGATCGTTGATCCCCGATCGCAGCGCGACGTGCACCTCGGCCAGCCAGCGCACGGGCATCACCAGCTGCGCCCGGTGAGCCGCTCGTAGGCGGCCACGTACCGGTCGCGGGTGCCGCGGACGACGTCCTCGGGCAGGACCGGGGCCGGCGGCTCCTTGTTCCAGCCCGAGGCGGCCACGAAGTCGCGCACGAACTGCTTGTCGAAGCTCGGCGGGCTGGAGCCCGGCGCGTAGCGCTCGGCATCCCAGAAGCGCGACGAGTCGGGCGTCAGCACCTCGTCGATGACCGCCAGCTCGCCGTCGATCCAGCCGAACTCGAACTTCGTGTCGGCAAGGATGAGACCCTCCTCAGCCGCGTGCCTAGCGCCCTCGACGTACAGGGCGATCGAGCGCTCCTCGAGCTGGCGGGCGAGATCCCCGCCGACCATTTCCGCCAGCCGGTCGCGGCTGATGTTCTCGTCGTGCCCGACCTCCGCCTTGGTCGAGGGGGTGAAGATCGGCTCGGGCAGGCGCGAACCGTCGACCAGCCCGGGTGGCAACGCGATCCCGCTGACGGACCCGGTCGCGACGTACTCCTCCAACCCGCCCCCGGTGAGGTAGGCCCGGGCCACGCACTCGACCGGCACCATGTCGAGGCGGCGAACGAGCACCGCCCGACCGGCCACCGCGGCCGGCACCTCGGGGGCCTGCGC
>JACCWY010000294.1 GCA_013697395.1 Chloroflexota bacterium
TGCCGGCGCTGGCCGCGATCGTCTCGATCCTCGGGACCAGCTGCACGGGCGGCGGGGCTGCCACCGGAGACACGGGGACCCCGGCGCCCACGGCCGGCTCCGACGAGCCCATCGTTCTTCGAATGGCCAACAGCTACGGCGGCCTTGACCAGCTGCCCGCCGTGGCCTACTTCGTCAATCGGGTCGAGGAGCTCTCCGGGGGAGGCATCGTAATCACGGTCGCGGACAGCTACGGAGACTTCGCCGAGGACGTCGAAGAGCGAGTCGTTCGCCATGTCGCGGTGGGTGACATGGATCTCGGCTGGGTGGGGACCCGGGTCTTCGACACAATGGGCCTCAACAGCTTCCAGGCCCTGACTGCCCCTATGCTGGTCGACAGCTATGCGCTGCAGAACGCCGTCATCGAGAGCGGCATGACGGACGAGATGATCGACACCCTCGATGAGGTGGGAGTGACGGGTCTGGGCGTGCTGGCCGGCGGTCTCCGGAAGCCGATCGGGACGGATGGACCGATCATGGGGCCGGCCGACTGGCAGGGCATTGGGTTCGGAACCTACAGGTCGGAGGGTCAGGAAGCGGCGATCCGGGCGCTCGGCGCGACTCCGGCTCTCGTCTTCGGGCCGCGGCGCGAGGACGCGATCTCGAGCGACACGATCCAGGGATTCGAGATGGGCATGTTCATCTACCAGGACCCGAAGTGGGTCGCTCTGGCTCCCCATGTGACGGCCAACGTGAGCCTGTGGCCGCAGATGGACGTGCTCATCGTGAGTCCCGACCGCCTCGAAAGTCTTACCGATGAGCAGCAAGCGTGGCTCCAGCAGGCGGCCGACGACGCGGCCGGCCGATCCGCCGATCTGGCCGATACGGATGCGCGCGCCAGCGAGGCCGCCTGTGAGGCGGGAGCCCGCTTTGCGGAGGCCTCGGAGGCGGATCTTGCCGCGCTGGACGACCTGTTCGAGCCGGTGTACGCGGACCTCGAGCGGGACGAGCAGACCCGGAACTTCATCGAAGAGATTCGGGCGCTCAAGGAGTCCGTCTCCCCGGAATCGGAGCCCGTCATCCCGCCCGGCTGCGCGTGAGGCCTGCATGAGGGCCCGACATCGCCTGGCGACGATCGCGTTGGCCCTGACGACGATCGTGTCCGCCGGCTGCACGAGCGGCGTGGGGAGCGGAGACGGAGACAAGGCCGGCGGCATCGGTGAGCCGGTCGTCCTGCGGATGGCGAACGCCTCCGGTCAGCTGGATCTCCACCCATCGGTCGCGTACTTCGTGGATCGGGTCGAGGAGCATTCGGGCGGCGACCTGCGCATCGAGGCCGTGAACGAGTGGGGCGACTTCGCTCCGGATGCCGAGCAGCAGGTCGTGCGAGGGGTCTCGAGCGGCGAGGTTGACCTCGGGTGGGCCGGAACACGCGTCTTCGACACCCTGGGAGTCGAGAGCTTCCAGGCGCTGACAGCTCCCATGCTCGTCGACAGCTACGCACTCCAGGGCGCCGTCATCGAGAGCGGGATCACGGAGCGCATGATGGAGGAGCTCGACGATCTCGGCGTGGTGGGGCTCGGCGTGCTCCCGGACGGCCTCCGCAAGCCCATCGGCGTCATCGGGCCCATCGTCGGCCCGGAGGACTGGCAGGGCATCACCTTCGCGGCCCTGATGTCGGATGGCCAGGCAGAGGCGATACGGGCGCTGGGGGCGACGCCGATCGCGCTCACCGGGACACCTCGCGATGAAGCCGCGGACGAGCGGACGATCCAGGGACTCGAGCTCGGTCTCCTGCTCTACCCACCCACGCTGCCGCACCTCGCACCCTACGTGACGTCGAACGTGAATCTGTGGCCGCTGATGGATGTCCTGCTCGCCAACCCGGATGCGCTGGCCGACCTGACCGCCGAGCAGCGCGGTTGGCTCGAGGAGGCAGCCCGCGAGGCGGCGGCGAGATCGGCCACATTTGCAGACAGCGATGCCGAGCTGATCGACGAGTCGTGTGCCGCGGGAGCTCGCTTTGCGGAAGCCTCCGACGCCGACCTGGCGGCGCTCGAAGCGGCCTTCGCCCCCGTATCCGCGAGGCTCCGAGAGGACCCCGAGACGAACGCGTTCTTGGAGCAGATCGATGCGCTGAAACGATCCACGCCGGCGGAATCAGCGCCGGCAATCCCGGCGGGCTGCGCTGGCGAGACCGCGGAGCAGACCCCCGTCGGCACGGCGACCGTCCCGGCGTACCTGAACGGCACGTACCGCTACGGGATCACGCTCGACGAGGCCCGCGAGGCCGATATGGTGGACCCCGAGGACGAGTACCCGAACGTCGTCACCGTGACGCTCAGCGACGGGGAGCTCGACGGCGGCTGCTTCGGCGCGGCCGGGGGCAGATACGAGGTCTTCGGGGACCGGCTCGTCTTCCACAGCAACGAATACGACTCCGACCTCACCGTCAGCTTCACCAGGGACCACGACGGCAGCCTCCACCTGACGCCCATCCTGCCCATGGATCGGGGTGACGCGTTCGTGTGCTTCTCCCAGGTCTGGACGAAGATCGACTGACGCGGGGCGCTCGTCACAGCGGCCCCCATCCGTGCTGACCGCAGTCGAGCTCTGGTGCCAGCCGCAGCCGACATCTGGGGCCACCCACGATGCCACCGGCTCCGCCCGTACCCATCCTTTCTCTCGACCCCTCGAGATAAAAGGAGAGCACCAATGGCAGGAATGAAGCACCAGGTCCGGCTGATCCCGGTCGCGTTGGCCGTGACCGCGATCCTGGGAGCGGGCTGCACGAGTGGCGCAGCCGTCGGAACCGACGCCGCGAACGCGTCGGAGCAGGCTGCCGGCGGCGAGGTGACGGCCGCCAGCCTGAACGGCACGTACCGCTACGAGATCACGCTCGACGAGGCCACCGAGGCCAATATGGTCGACCCCGAGGACACGTACCCGAATGTCGTCACGGTGACGCTCAGCGACGGTGACCTCGAAGGCGGCTGCTTCGGCGCGGCGGGCGGGACATACGAGGTCGAGGGAGACCGGGTCACCTTCCACAGCACCGAGTACGACGCCGACTCAACGGTCACCGTGTCGGTGGATGAAGAGGGAAATCTGCGCCTGACGCCCGTCCCGCCGATGGACCCCGGCGACGCGTTCGTGTGCTTCTCCCAGGTCTGGACGAAGATCGCCTGACGCGGGGCGATCGTCACAGCGACCCCATCCGTGCTGACCACAGTCGAGGTCTGGTGCCAGCCGCAGCCGACGTGTGGGGCCACCCACGATGCCCCCGACTCGGCCCGTACCTAGCC
>JACCWY010000296.1 GCA_013697395.1 Chloroflexota bacterium
CCCCAGGGCTGCTGGTACGTCGGCGACTCGACGTGGGACATGCGGGCGGCGGTGGCGGCCGGGATGGTGCCGATCGCCATCACGGCCGGTGCGGCGGTGGACGCCGGGTCGCTGCGGGACTCGGGCGCGTCGCTGGTGCTGCCCACGCTCACCGATCTGCGGCTGCCGGCCTGAGCCCGCGATGCCGCTCGAGGAATACCGTCGCAAACGGGACTTCGGGACCACGCCGGAGCCGGCGCCGGGCGACCTCGTCGAGCGCAGCGGCCGCTTCACGATCCAGCGGCACCGGGCCACTGCGCTGCACTACGACGTCCGCCTCGAGATCGGCGGCGTGCTCGTCAGCTGGGCGGTGCCGAAGGGCCCGACCCTCGACGCGGCCGCGCGCCGCCTGGCGATGCGCACCGAGGACCACCCCATCGAGTACTTCGACTTCGAGGGGGTCATTCCGGAGAAGCAGTACGGGTCCGGGGACGTGATCGTGTGGGACTGGGGCCACTTCGAGCCCGAGGCCGAAACGCCGGACCCCGGCATGGCGCTCCGCAAGGGCGAGATCAAGTTCGAGCTTCACGGGCAGAAGGTCCGTGGGCGCTTCACGATCGTCCGGACCGATGGTCGCGGCGGCGGTGACGACCGTGAGAAGTGGCTTCTCATCCACAAGCGCGACGCCTTCTCCATGCCCGGCTGGGATGCCGAGGACCACCCGCACAGCGTCCGCACGGGGCGCACGAACGACGAGGTGCGCGGCGGGGTTCCGCCGCGCTTCGAGGCGCAGCCGCCGCAGCCGGCCGGGGAGATCGACCTTTCGGCGGCACGCGAGACGCCGATTCCGGACTTCATCGCGCCGATGCGCGCCACCCTGGCCGACTCGGCGTTCGACGACCCCGACTGGCTGTTCGAGATCAAGTGGGACGGCTACCGGGGCGAGGCGGTGATCCGCGACGGACGCGCGCGACTCTGGACGCGCAACCAGCAGGACGCGGCGCGCTACTTTCCAGAGCTCGCCGGGCCGGCCGAGTGGCTGGATGCGCGCGAGGCGATCGTCGATGGCGAGGTGGTCGCCATGGACGAGGCGGGCCGGCCGAGCTTCAGCCTGCTCCAGGATCGCACCGGCATCCGGACGGGCCGGGCGCCGGGCACGACGCGGCCCGGGCCGCCTGCCCCCGCCATCTACCAGGTCTTCGACCTGCTCCACCTCGACGGCCGATCGCTGCTGGCAGTCCCGCTCGACGAGCGCAAGCGCCTCCTCCGCTCGCGGCTGCGCCCGCACGCTCGAGTGCGGTACGCCGGCCACGTCGAGGGCGACGGAAGGGCCTTCACCGAGGCGGCACGCGCCCAGGAGCTGGAGGGCATCGTCGCGAAGCTGCGGCGCTCGCCGTACGAGCCAGGCCTGCGATCGCGCACCTGGCTCAAGATCAAGCTTCGCCGTGAGCAGGAGGTCGTGGTCGTGGGCTGGCTGGAGGGCCAGGGCACGCACCGTGATCTCGGGTCCCTGATCGTTGCGGTTCGTAGCGGCGACCGCTGGGCCCACGCCGGCCAGGTCGGCAGCGGGATCGACACGCGCACGCGTCGCGAGCTTCGGGCACAGCTCGACGCACTGGCACGCGACGCATCGGTCCTGGAGCCGCTGCCGCGGCTGAAGGGAGCGCACTGGGTGGAGCCGAAGCTGGTCATTCGCGTTGAGTTCGCCGACTGGACCGCCGACAACCTGCTGCGCCAGGCCGCATTCAAAGGGCTCGAGATCGGGAAGGCGCCGACGTCGGTCCGGCGTGAGCGAGAGGTCGCCACCGCGACCGCGACAGCGGCCGCCGAACGGGAAGTCCAGAGTGTGCCGATGCAGTCCGACGATGATGTCGCGGCGCTCGAGGCCATCGAGCGTGAGGGCGTCTGGGCCGCGGCCGGCCGCGAGGTGCGCGTCACCAACCTGGACAAGGTGCTCTTCCCCGGCCGCGATGGGGGAGCGCCCGTCACCAAGCGCGACCTGCTCAGGTACCACCTCGCCATCGGCCCGACGCTGGTGCCGTACCTGCGCGATCGCGGGCTGACGGTGCAGCGCTTCCCGAACGGCGTCGAGCAGAAGGGCTTCTGGCAGAAGGACCTGCCCAAGCACGCTCCGGCCTGGGTCAGGCGATGGACCTACCACCACCGCGAGGAGGGACCGAAGGATTATCCGGTCGCCGACGAGCCGGCAACGCTCGTTTGGCTGGCGCAGGAGGCGGCGATCGAGCTCCACCCCTGGACCTCGCCGGCCGAGGCGCCCGACCGGCCGTCCTACGCGCTCATCGACATCGACCCCGGCCCCGACACGACCTGGGACGAGGTGGTGGCCCTGGCGCGCCTGTATCGCACTGCGCTGGGGCACCTGGGCGTGCGTGGCCGTCCCAAGGTCACCGGCAAGCGCGGCATCCAGGTGTGGATCGGGATTCGACCGGGCCCCTCGTTCGGCGAGACGAGCGAGTGGGTGGAGGGGCTCTCACGTGCCATCGGCGCCACCGTCCCGGATCTCGTCAGCTGGGAGTGGGCGAAGCGCGCGCGGAAGGGCAAGGCGCGGCTCGATTACACACAGAACGCGATCAACAAGACGCTCGTGGCCCCGTACAGCCCGCGCCCGGCACCCGGCGCGCCGGTCAGCATGCCGATCGAGTGGGAGGAGCTCGAGGACGCTTCGCTGCGCCCGGACCGCTGGACGATCCGCGACGTCGAGGCACGGCTTGACGAGAAGGGCGACCCGTTCGCCTCGGTCCTGGCCGATCGCCAGGAGCTTCCGCCCCTCGGCTGAGGGCCGGTGCGTTGCCCACGGGTCACGACGGGCTGACCCCGGTCCAGCCCCTCCACCACCGTACGCGTCAACGCACGGAACAGCTCGCGGGCGTTCGTGACCGGGAGCCGGAACGCTTGTGCGCCATCAGGCGTACCATGCCCGCGATGATCGATCAGCTTCTCACCATCACACCCGACGCGCGATCCAAGATCGACGGCGTCCGTACCTTCAACGACTTCCCCGATGCGGTGCTTCGCGTGCGGGTCGCCGCCAGGGAAGGGCGCTCATTCCGGTACGAGATCGCTCTCGAGGACCCACGCGACCGCACCGACGGCGACATCGCGGTGGAGGCCGATGGGCTGACGGTCGTGGTCGACGCGGCCAGCGCCGTGGACCTCACCGGTGCCACGATCGAGCTCGATCCGACCGTGACCGGCGGCGGCCTGCGTATCGCGAATCCGAACGAGGGCTGGCAGGACCCCGTGGCTCGCGCCGTCCAGGACGTGCTCGACCGTCAGATCAACCCCGGCGTGGGCTCACACGGCGGGATGGTGACGCTGGTGGACGTGAAGGAGGGGACCGCCTTCATGCGCTTCGGCGGCGGCTGCCAGGGCTGCGCCGCGGTCGACGTCACCCTGAAGCAGGGCGTCGAGACGGCCGTGCGAAATGCCGTCCCGGCGATCCAGGCGATCGTGGACGTCACCGATCACCAGGCAGGCGCGAACCCCTACTACCAGCACGGGCACTAGGGGCAGGTCGCCAGCGATGACCCGGCGGACTGCCGGGTCTCGAGATCCGCCTAGCGGCGGACGGGGAAGTCGCCGCCGCCCGTGACTGCCATGACGGTCGTGGCGAGGCTGAGGATGCTCAGCATCGCGATCGTCCCGGCGGCCACGAGCGAACGAGCGATTCGTCGGATACGCATCGGTCCTGCTCCCTTTGGATGGGTTTCGGCGGCCGCTGCTTGGTCGGCGAGCGGCCACAGCAAGCACGGTCGCGCGCAGGAGGGTCAAGCGACAATCACCATTCCGTCCCATCGGTCCATCCCGGGCCAGTACGATCGTCCGGCGGGTGGGTCAACTGGGTATTGCCAAGCAAGGTAGACTGCGGCAATGCCACGGACCAGAACGAGTGCCCGAGCAACCGACAAGGACCGTGAGCTCGCGCAGCGCATCGGCCTTCGCATTCGCGAGGCTCGGCACCGCGCGGGGCTCACCCAGCAGCAGCTCGCCGGGGAGCGCTACACCAAAGCGTATGTGAGCGCACTGGAGACGGGGATCGCGCGGCCATCGATGGTCGCGCTGAACTTCCTCTCCGGGCGGCTCAACCTGCCCGCCAGCCATTTCATCGACGAGGGACATCCCGCGTGGACCCGCCTCGAGGTGGACATGCAGCTGGCGGCGGGCGAATGGCAGGCCGCCGCGGATGGCTATCGCGCGCTGCTCGAGGACGTCAACGACGAGGGATCGCGAGCCGATCTCCTGCGCGGGTTGGCGGAGGCGCTCGCAAGGCTCGACCAGGGCCGGGAGACCATTGCAGCAGCGTCGGAGGCGGCCCGCCTCTACGGGCTCGCATCGCGCGACGCTGACGCGGCGCTCGCGCGGTATTGGCTCGCATACGGTCTGTACCAGTCCGACAACGAACCCGATGCGCGCAGCCTGCTGACGGCCCTCCTGGAGCAGGTGCGCGGTGGGCTTCATGTCGAGCCCGACTTCGAGATGCGGCTGCTGACGTCGCTGGCCGCTGTCGAATCGCGTGCCGGTCATCCGGCGCGAGCCCTGAGCTACCTGGAGGAGGCGCGGGGGCTTGCCGCAGACCTCGACGATCGTCGCCGGGCCGCGTTCCTGTTCAACCTCGCGATCGGGTATCGCGAGGTCGGGGACTTCGAGGCCGCAATCCGTGCCGGAATCCAGGGCATGGCTCTGTACCGTGCGGCCGGCGCCATCTTCGAGTCGGCGCGCATCGAGAACGACCTGGCGCTCGCGTACCTGGGCACCGGGCAGATCGACCGCGCGCGCGAGCTCGCCAGTGACGCCCGGACGCAGATCGCCGCGACGGGTGACCAGCGCTGGATGGCTGCCGTCGCAGACACGGAGGCACAGGTCGCCCTCGCGTCGGGTGACACGGCCGGGGCACTCCGCCTGGCTGCGACGGCGCAGGACTACGCGGAGCGCAGCGGCAACGAGCTTGCCCGCCTGGCCGCCATGCTGACAGAGGCACGCGCGATGCGCCTCGACGGCCAACTCGAGGAGGCCGAGCGTCGGTTCGGTCGCGCGGCCACGCTGGCGCGAGCCAGTCGGGTCCCGAGCCGGCTGCGGGACGTCCTGCGCGAGTGGGCAGAGCTGCGCGCAGATTCGGGCGACCACCGCGGCGCATACGAGCTCACGAACGAGGCGCTCTCGGTCAATTGAGTGTTGACAGGTGAGGTGAGGGGACCGTACGCTAGGGATCGACGAGTCGGACGGGCACGCCGGCTTGCCACCAGGGATCGGAGATGGGGCACGTCTCCGGTCCCTCCCTCATGTCAAGGCGACGGCGATGCGCTGACCGACGGACTACCTGACGCCTCGACCAGAACGAACGTGCCCTCAGCGATCGGGTCGGCCGCCGGATCAGCGTAGACGAGCATCAGGTAGTCGCCGGGCCCGAACACCTCAAACAGGTCGTCGGCGGGTACGTCGAAGGCGAGCGCAGGCGGAAACTCCAACGGCTGGTGTCCGTCGACGGCCGTCTGGACGATCTCGGCCGCCCCTCCCCCGGTCCGGCGGACCTCCACGAACACGGGGTCCGGCGCGGTGCCCGACAGCGCGACCGAGTAGGCGAATGTATCCCCGGCCGAGAACCGATCGGTTCGTGCGTCGGCCACCACTTCACCGGTGGCCGGGTCGAGCGCGGTCCCGAAGTCGATCGCGGTCCCCGTCGTCCCGCCGCCCGAGCCCGAGGGAGACGCGCCGACCCCCGGTTCGTCGGCGTCGCCGCCCAGGATGCCGACCACGATGGCGATGCCCGCGATCAGCAGCACGGCCACGATCCACCCGGCGATCCGCAAGGCGCGCGGCGACAGGTTGAAGGCCGCAGCCTCGTCGCCGGGGCGCCGGGCCATCGGACGCCCGCCTAGCCGGCGGAGCTGTCGCCGCATGGGCTCACATCGGTCCTGTGGCGAGCCATGGTGCTCATCTGCACCGGAACTGTAGCGGGTCGGCAGCCGCTAGGATGACGTCCATGACACGTCGACTATTCGTCTTCGATAGCCCGGACCGATTCGTTGCCGGAACCGTGGGCGAACCGGGCGGCCGCGCGTTCTACCTCCAGGCCAGGAAGGGCGGGGCACTCGTCAGCGTTGCGATCGAGAAGATCCAGGTGGCGGCGCTGGCCGAGCGTCTCGACGACCTGCTCGATGCGGTCGCCGGACCGGCCGACTCGAGCGCCGGCGACGCGATGGGGCTGGAAGAGCCGATCGTGGAGCTCTTCCGCGTCGGCGCCATGGCGCTCGCCTGGGA
>JACCWY010000475.1 GCA_013697395.1 Chloroflexota bacterium
GGCGCAGGAGATGGAAGGCGTTGACCACCACGCCCTCGATCCCGACACTTCTCAGGTCGTCGGAACTCACGCCCCGAACGCCGGCCCGGGTCGCATCCGGAAGGAACGTCGGCACCGGCAGCGTGGCGCGACGCGTGACGAGCGGCTCAGCCATCGACCGCGTCCAGGGTCAGCACGAAGACGAGCTCATTCGGGACCGATGCCTCCGCCACCGCGCTCACCCGCCCCGCGTCGATCACCAAACGCTCCAGCCGCGCGCGATAGGTGTGCTCCATGCCCTTCCCTCGCCCGCCCAACGAGCGTGCCGCGAAGCTGACCACCGCATGACGGACCCGGAGCGAACGCAGCACGCGCCCGGCCGCGCCAGGATCCTGGCGGTCAAGGGTCGTCACGAGCTTGAGGAGCAGCGCGACCTCGGCCTCATCCTCCGTAGGTGCGCTGACGAGGTCCCGCCCTTCGACCCGATGCGGCTGGCGCACCGTCGTGAGGAATGCCTCCGCCGTGGCCAGCGGGCGGTAGTCGACATCGATGGCCACGTACTCGGCCTCGCCGATGCCCATCCACGGCAGCGCCAACGGACCGAGGCCACAGCCCAGGTCGAGGACGCTGGCCGGCACGCCGGTGTGTGCCCAAATGCCCGCGAAGAAGGTGTCGAGGTGCGGGAGTCGTTCGCGCGTGGACGCATGCCCGCGCAGCGCATCGGTACATGCGGCTCTGAAGGCCGGCTGGGCCAGGTCGCCCTTCCATGCGTCGGCGATCGCGTTGCCGCGCGTCGCGCCTCGAAAGGCGCCGACCGCCTGGTGCAGGCGCCGCTTTACACGCTTCACGGCGTCGTCCACATTTCTCGCCCGTGGCAGCTCCTCGGCGGCCAGCCGGCCCACCAGCGAGCGGTCGACGTCGCGGTAGCGGGAAGAGCACAGAACGCGCTCCACGACTTCGCCCGTCATCGGTCTCGGAGCCGGAGGACGAGCGCGTAGGCATCGCGCTTTGGCAGGCCATGACGGGCCATGAGCAGGTCCTGCACCGCGCGAGCAGGGGCGCCGCCGTCGAGGAGCAGGCGCGCATCGGCCTCCGCCTCGGCAGTCATGGCGGTGCGCCTCGTCGCGCCCCCGATCAGCAGGGTGCACTCGCCGCGAACATCGCCCTCCGCGTCGAGTTCCGAGATCAGCGATGAGAGAGGGCCGCGCTGGTAGCGCTCGTGCGGTTTCGTGAGGTTGCGCGCCAGGCAGGCCGGTCGGTCCCCGAGCACCTTGAGCGCGTCATGCAGCGCAGCGGTCAATCTCCGGGGAGCTTCGAAGGCGACCAGCGTAGCTTCGTCGGCGCCAATCCTCTCGAAGGTGGCACGCCGGGCGGCGGCGGTACGCGGCAGGAATCCGAGGAAGCGAAACGGATGTGGCGGCAGGCCCGAGGCAGCGAGCGCGGTCGTCACCGCCGAAGCTCCGGGGAGGCTCGTGACCATGATCCCCGCCTCGATCGCCGCGCGGACCAGCCGGTAGCCCGGATCGCTGACCAGCGGCGTGCCGGCGTCGCTCACGAGCGCAACATCCTCGCCGCCTCGCAGCCGCTCCAGGAGCTCGCGCGTGCGGGACTCCTCGTTATGGTCGTGGTAACTGACGGCGCGAGTCTCGATTCCATGGTGGCGGGCGAGGGTGGCGAAGTGGCGCGTGTCCTCCGCCGCAACCACCGGCACTGCCTGCAGGGCTTCGCGAGCGCGCAGCGTCAGATCGTCGGCATTGCCGATCGGGATGGCGACAATGAACAGCGTTCCGCTCACTCGCCATCCCACACGTACACGGCGCCCGCGGGTGCTGCAACGATGAGGTTGGAGGGTGCCGACATCCTTCAGAGCGTAGCCTCCCCACGGACGATGTGCCCCTGGTGCACGTAACAACCAAGTTCGGGCCGTGGACCGTGCCATCTTCCCCGAAAGTTGCCTCCACCGCACAAAGAGGAGGCGAACGAGCCGAAACATAGCGTTGAACCACCGCATCTTCGTAGATGCGTGCGTGGGGCGCACAATCGACCGGCAGGTGGGCTGTCGACCAGCAGGTGGGCTGTCGACCAGCAGGCGGGCTGTCGACCAGCAGGCGGGCGGCCGATCGGCAGGCGGGCGGCCGGCCGCGCAGGTAGGTCGCTCGGCGTCGCTCGGCGTCGTCAGATCGCATCACTCGCTACGATCAACCATGTGCCCGGACTGATCGAGTGCGTTCCCAACTTCAGCGAAGGCCGCCGTGGGGAGGTGGTCGAGGAGATCGTGCGCGCGGTCGGCCAGATCGAGGGGGTGACCGTGCTAGATCACACCCGCGACGAGACGCACAACCGCAGCGTGGTCACCTTCGCCGGCAGCGCGGAACCGGTCGTACGAGCGGCAACGGCCGCAGTGGGGCGGGCGCTCGAGCTGATCGACATGGAACAGCACACCG
>JACCWY010000340.1 GCA_013697395.1 Chloroflexota bacterium
GCGGCGAGCGGGGCGCTGCGGCCCTTGAGCGCCAGCGGGCCTACCGGCTCGAATCGGGCGGCATCGGCGGCCCGCTCGCGGGTCGCCTGGTCCACGAGCATTCCGCCCAGCGGTGCCTCCGACTGAAGCCGCGCCGCGGTGTTCACGAGGTCGCCGGCCACCATCCCCTGGCCCGTGGCGCCGACGGTCACGGCGGCTTCGCCGCTGGTGACGGCCGCTCGCGCGCTCAGCGGAGTACCGGCCGCCGCACCGCCCAGCCGGCCGACCGCATCGACGAGGGCGAGCGCCGCACGCACGGCGCGCTCCGCGTCATCCTCGTGCGCGACGGGGGCGCCCCACACGGCCATGACGGCATCGCCGATGAACTTCTCGATGGTTCCGCCGTAGCGCGCCACGATCGAGCGCGCCACTTCGAAGTAGCGCGACTGAATGGTCCGGACTTCCTCCGGATCCAGCGATTCCGCGAGCGCGGTGAAGTTCTCGAGGTCCACGAACAGGACCGAGACGCGGCGCCGCTCCGCGGACCCCGGCGACTCTCGCTCGCCCTCGGCGCCGGTCCCTCCGGGTGCCGGGATCTGGCCACCGCAGCTCGTGCAGAACCGGGTCCCCGGGCTGACCCCCGCCCCGCAGTGCGGGCAGCTCGCCGTGAGGTGCGCGCCACACGCAGCGCAGTAGCGCGCGGCCTCGGGATTCTCGTGCTCGCACGCCGGACAGCGCATGATCGGGATGCCCGCCCTAGGAGCCGTCCCCCTTGTGGACGATCTGGCCCACCGTCGAGCCGTCGGACACGACCATTGCGCGAACCGGGCGGAGCGCCAGCGTCCGATGGTGGTTGATGACGAAGGTGCCGATCGACTGCCCGGCATCGAATCCGGGGGCGTTGCCGGCGATGCCCGTCTTCTTCTCGCTCCCCGCCAGCGCCACGTGCGGCTTGTGGATGAACCACTCCGACTCGCGCGTGCTGCTCTTGAGCTGCAGGTAGCTGATGCAGATCTGCTCCTGCTCCCAGGCCTCGATGAAGGCCCGGATCACCGGGTTTCCGAGCGCGTCGTCGTTGAACCACCGGCGGTCGTTGATCTGGACGAGCTCGTTGTAGCCATCGCTCCGGCCGAAGCCGATGTCCTCCCCGGAGGGGAACTGGTCGTACTGCTTCTCGGGGTCGAATCGCTTGTCCCTGCCGCCACCTTTGGCGGACTTGTCGCGCTTGGCCGCCATGTTCGATCTCCGTCCTGCTGGTGAGGGACCGATCATAGGTTCGGCCTCCCACGGTGCCTAGCCCTCGAACCAGCCTGCTAGCATCGATCGGCAATGACCTCGACACCGATGCGCGTCCGGATGGCGCCGAGCCCCACCGGCCCGCTCCACATCGGCACCGCGCGGACAAGCCTCTACAACTACCTCACGGCACGGCACGCCGGCGGGACATACGTCCTGCGCATCGAGGACACCGATGCCGCGCGAGGCTCCGTCGAGTTCGAGCGGGACATCATTGACAACCTCCACTGGCTCGGCATCAGCTGGGACGAAGGCCCGCAGGTCGCCGGCGGCGAGGACGTCGGCCCATTCGCGCCCTACCGCCAGAGCGCCCGGATGGAGCTCTACGCCAGCGAGGCGGACCGGCTGCTGGACGCCGGCGCCGCGTACCGATGCTGGTGCACGCCGGAGGAGCTCGAGGCTGTCAGGCGTGAGCAGGAGGCCGCACGGCAGCCGCCGCGCTACGACCGGCGCTGCCTGAACCTGACCGATACGGACCGGGCCGCCTTGGAGGCCGCGGGTCGCCCATCGGTCATTCGCTTCAAGGTCGAGCCGGAAACGATCCGGTTCGACGATCTCGTGCGCGGTGAGGTGGAGTTCGACAACGCGCTCCTCGGAGACTTCGTGATCGTCCGCAACGACGGGCTGCCGCTCTATCACTTCGCGGTCGTCGTCGATGACGAGGCCATGGAGATCTCCGACGTCATCCGCGGCGAGGACCACCTGTCGAACACGCCGAAGCACATCGCCCTGATCCGCGCACTTGGCTACCGCGAGCCGCGCTTCGGGCACATTCCGCTCATCCTGAACGCCGACCGCACCAAGATGAGCAAGCGCAAGTCGCAGATGGCCATGAGTGCGTACCGCGAGGAGGGCTACCTGCCGGAAGCCCTCGTCAACTTCCTGGCCTTCCTCGGCTGGTCGCCGGGCACAGAGGAGGAGATCTTCACTCTCGACGAGCTCGCCGCGCGGTTCGAGATCGGCAAGGTCCACCACGGCGGCGCCGTCTTCGACAAGGACCGGCTCGACCACCTCAACGGGGTCTACATCCGCGCCCTGACCGAAGAGCAGCTGGCCCTGCGCCTGCGCGAGTGGATCCCCGAGGCCGTCGGCGACGATGACCTGCTGCGCATGGTGCCCCTCATCAAGGAGCGGCTCGTGCGACTGGCCGACGTCGATGCGCTGATCGGCTTCGCCTGGGAGCCCGACGCGGTCGTTGCCGCCTGGTACGGCCCCCAGCTGCTGGCGCCGAAGAAGGGCAGTCTGGCCGATGCCCGCCGTGCGCTCGAGCGAGCCCGTGCGACGCTCGCCGAGCTGGACGACGCCGACTTCAGCGCCGACGTGCTCGAGCAGCGCTGCCGCGAGGCCGCCGACCGTGCGGGCATGAAGGCGGGCGACTTCTTCTCGCCGATCCGTGTCGCCGTCACCGGCCGCATCATCTCGCCGCCACTCTTCGCCTCGCTCGAGCTGCTCGGGCGGGAGCGGTCGCTGGCCCGCATCGACGACGCGCTCGGCAAGCTGCGCGAGGCCGCCGCATGAGCATCGACGACGTGCGCGCCGGCGAGCTGGCGCCGCGCCTGGACGCGCTCATCGACGCCGAGCTGCTCGTCCCGGTCCGCTCCTCCTCCGGCTCCTCGCCGGACGTCGGCCAGGTCGGCGCCGACGCCTTTCGGCATGGGACCGACGACGGTGGGGAGCGATTCATCGCCGCCTTCAGCTCGCCGTCGGTGCTGGCCGAGTACGGGCCGCCCGGCAGCGACAGCGTCAGGATGCGGGCGCGCGACCTTTTCGAGCGGGCCGACGCCGCCAAGGAGCGCGTCGTGGTGGATCCGGGTGCCCCGACGCAGATCGAGATCGCGGCGGGCGTCCTGCCGTTTCTGGCCGCCGGCATCGACCCCAACCGGCCGGATGCGCTCCGTGCCCGGCGTCCGCTCGGAAACCTGCCCACGCTGGAGGCGCCGGACCAGGTGCCCGAGCCCTTCGGCCGCGAGCTGCTCGCCGCGCTGCACGACCTGCCGCAGGTCGAGCGAGCCTGGCTGTTGCGAGCCGGCACGTCATGGACCGCGGGCGTCCAGCTGAAACCGGATGCCCTGCTCGAGGAGTTCGATGCCGTCCGCAACCGCCTCCACGCCGTCGCCACCGACCATCTCGGCTCGAGGCAGCTGCTCGCCGTCACCGATCTTCGGGCGCCCGTCCTGCGGGACATGTACGACGCCACCGCGGCGCCCTTCTACGTCCGGCGAGGCGAGCGCAAGAGCATCTTCGGGCGCATCTTCGGCGACTGAGGGGCCGGAAGCCTGCCTACGGAACCAGCACGATGCGACCTTCGACCTGGCCGGCGCGCAGCCGGTCGTGCGCCGCTGCGGCCTCCGTGAGCGGGACCGCCTCGACGTCCCAGCGCAGGCGGCCGCGACCCGCGAAGCGCACGACCTCGCGCAGGTCGTCGCGCGTGCCCCAGGCCACGGTCGTCAGCCAGGACTCGACGGGGACCGCGTCGAACCCGAACGGAATCGTGCCGCCGGCCTCTCCGACCAGCACCAGCAGCCCGTCGGGAGCCACGACGGCAGCGGCGTGGGAGAGCGTCGACTCGCTCCCGACGAAGTCGAGGACGACGTCGGCGCGCCGGCCGAGTGCCTCGAGCGTAAGCGCCGGCTCCCCGTCGAGCAGGCCGACGTCGGCCCCGAGCGCGGCCGCCCGCTCCAGGCGAGCCGGCGAGAGCTCGCGAACGACGACGAACAGGTCCCCGCCGGCGGACGGGACCAGCCGCAGGAGCTGGAGGGCGAACTGACCGAGCGCCCCGCAGCCGATGACCAGCACGCGCGCTCCGGGGACCAGCCAACGCTCCGCTCGGCGGATGGACCGGTAGGGGGTGACGCCGGCGTCGGCGAGGGGCGCGGCGCGAACCGGGTCGAGTCGGCGCAGGCCGACGAGGTGTCGAGGGTGCGGGACCAGCATGGCCTCGGCATACCCGCCATCGACCTGGAAGCCGGGAGCGCGCGACGAGGCGCAGCGTTGCTCTGCGCCGGCCAGGCAGTCGCGACACTCGCCGCAACCCCACCCGCCGTGGACCACCACGGCATCTCCCAGGCGGAGGCGCATGCGCCGAAGCGGCCTGGCTGCGTCCGGACCGACGGCGTCGATCCAGCCGGCGACCTCGTGGCCCAGCGTGACCGGCAGGGCGACGCGCGCCTGCGTTCCGTCGACGATGTGGAGGTCGGTATGGCACACGCCGGCGCCTGCGACCCTGACGCGCACCTCAGAACCGGAGGGCGCCGGCATGGCGAGGTCCACCACTCGCAGGGGCTCGCCCGCGGCGTTGAGCCGGACGGCTCGCATTCGGTCTTCTGCTAGCCGGTGGTGGCGTCTTCCGCGACGGCTGGGATCGGCTCCGAGAGAGCGCGGACGACCTGGTCGACGAGCGAGTCCGGCGCGACACGCTCCATCACGGCGCGGATGATTCCCTCGCGGTCGACCGCGATCGCGATCGGTTGGGCGACGTTCACGTTCTCGCCGTCGACGATGGTCTCGATCCCCAGCATCTCGACCGCGCTCCGCCGCTCGTCGCTGTAGAGGAGGAACGGCAGCTGGTGCTTGGTGGCAAACGCGGTCTGCTGCTGCTCCGAGTCGCAGCTGATGGCAGCGACCGCGATGCCCGCCTCGCGCAGTCGGTCGTGGCCGGCGGTCAGCGCGTCGATCGTCCTGAGGCCTCGACGCCTGGCCGCACCGGTGAGTGTCGGCCCGGCGAAGAAGAGCAGGACGGCCGGCTGCTTCGTGACCCAGCTCCGCAGGTTGAGGAGGTATCCGTCGGTGGCGCGGAGCCCCACCGACGGTATCGGATCGCCCACCGTCAGCTTCATGCTCATTGGCCGATTGTAGCCCCGCCCAGCC
Organism: Chloroflexota bacterium; assembly: GCA_013697395.1. GTDB lineage: Bacteria > Chloroflexota > Limnocylindria > QHBO01 > QHBO01 > JACDBZ01. Next base: position 5,143 of record JACCWY010000340.1, read on the forward strand.
GCACGATTCCTCGTGACCGATTGACCAGCCCGTCGCGCTCGAGCCCTGCGACGATCCGCTCCCAACGGG
>JACCWY010000342.1 GCA_013697395.1 Chloroflexota bacterium
GACCACCTCGACCCACGATCCCGAGACGAGGTGGTCGTCGCCGGCGCCGAGCGCGGCCCCGAGCACGACGCGGAGTGGACCGCTGCCGTCGTCGATCTCGAACGACACGGTCCCGCTCGACGCTCGACGAGCGCTGGCCACGAGGGCACCGCGAGCCACCACGAGCTGCGCCTCCGCGGCCTCCCCGGCGTCACCGGTGCGGAGCGCGCGCGCCGCCGGTTCCGCCGCCGTGCCGATGCGGCGAGGCGGCTCGGTCGCGCGGAGCGACTCCATGCCGCCCTTCGTCGACCGGACGCCGTGAACCTCGACGAGCTCGCCCCGATCGAGCCGTCCGATCTCGTCGCCCAATCGCAGCAGAATCGCGCCGCTCGCGTCCTGGAGCACGGCGCTGTCGGGGTCGATCGTGGCGGACGCCAGGGTCACGACGCCGCGGATGGTCAGACGCGCGTTCGGCGCGGCGGCCCGAGCCGCGGCAATGCTGGTCAGGTCGCCGGCGCTCCCCGGCGCCGTCGGCGACGGCTGGGGGCTCGCCGAAGCGCCGCCCGGGGTCGGCGTCGGCGACGGGCCGGCGAGCAGCTCGACGTCCGCAGGATCACGCGGCTGCACGCGGTAGCCCGACGTCCCCGTGCCCGACGAGTCGCGCTGCCCGACCACGCCGACGACAGCGACACGGCGACCGTCGACCCAGCCAGCAGTGTCGATGCCGGTCGCAGCGCCGATCACGACGCGCGCGACGCCGGAGCCATCGTCGAGGTCGAAAGCCAGCCCGCCGCTGAGCTCGGTCGGGCCGCCGTCGATCGTCGCGTCGAGTCGAACCATGCGGCCCTCGACCGCCTCGTTCACCGCTCCCGTCGCTCGCGCGGCCGTCGGTGGCGGCTCACCAGGCGTTTGCACCGCGACGGCGGTCGCGCGCAGCGTGCGCTGGGCAAACCGATCGTCGACCGTCCCGGTCGCGTGGACGCGCTCGCCGCGCGCGAACGATCCTTCGTCGACCAGGATGGCGATGCCACCGCTCGCATCGGCGACGAAGCCGCCGCCATCGGTGAACCCCGATCCGGTCAGCGCGATGCCATCGATCGAGACCGTCGTGCCGTCCGGAAGCGCTCGGGCCGCCCCGATCGGCACGGACGAGCTGATCGTGGGCGACGGGCTCTGGCTGGGCATCGGGGTCGCGGACGCTGCCGGAGACTCGGTCGCGATCGCCGTCGCGGTCGGGCTCGGGGTGGCCGAGGGCGTGGAGGGCGCTCCTCCGGGCACCGGTGGCGACCCGGCATTCTGCGGGTCCGGCACCATCCGAACGACGAAGTCGGCGGCATTGTCACCGGTGTCGACCGTCGAGCCGGCGATCCCCCCGGGCAGGCGCTCGATGCTCGCGCCAGGTGACGGAGCCGGCGCCGGACCTCCCTCCAGCCACGCCCCGCTGGCCGCGCCCCAGCCGACGGCGTCAACCGCCATGGTCGCGCCCTGGATGCGCAGCGCCACGCTGCCGCCGGTGGCGGCCATCCCGCCGGCGTAGACGGCATCGGCGATGGGTGCGAACACGCCAACCTCGTTGGCGACCAGGAGGTGTGCTCCCGGAGCGAGGCTCGCGGCCCCGAGCTCCCATCCCACCCGTCTGGTGACCGTTGCGCCGCTCGCGCTGACGTAGACCAGCTCGAGGCCCTCCAGCGGCAGCGCGACCGCCGAGGGGTTGTAGAGCTCGATCAGCTCGTCGCTCGCGCCGGCTCCGCCGGTGACGATCTCGCTGATGACCAGGTGCCCCGGGCCTCCACCTGCCGAGTGCCGGACGAGGCCGACCGGCACGAGCCCGGCGACGACGAGGCTGACCACGAGAGATCGGAGGAGCGGCGACACGCCGCGCGGCGCCGGCGAGAACGATGCGGATGGAGTCACAGCACACCTCGGCTCGGAGGGGCAGGCCTCCACAGCATGCGGTTCGACCGCTTATCGCTCGCTTACCGCTCGCTTACCGTTCGGCCGATCCCGGTACAATCGGCCGCCATGTCCATCGACGACCGATCCGCGTCTCGAGCGGAAGCGCGACGCCGCGCACGCCTCGCCGCCCGCGGTGAGCTGCCGGAGCCCGATGAGGCGGTGCCCGACGAGGAGCCACCACGCCGTGACCGGGGTGGCTTCCTGGCGCGAATGTTCCCGACCGCGCCGCCACTCCCGAACCGTCCCGATCCGCTCGCGGGGTATGCCGGCGACGGTCCCATGCGTCCGGTCACCGAGCGGCTCTACCTGCTCCGCAGGAACCTGCTGCCGTGGGTCGTGGCCGGGATCGGTGCATTCGTCGGTTACCTGGCTTCGCTGAGCTACGGGGCCGAGAACGTCCTCGGCCTGTTGGGCACGTTCATCATGTTCGGCTCGCTCATCGGCGCTGGCTGGTTCGGCTGGCAACGGCCGACCCTGTACGGCACCGCGGCAGGCGTGCTGGGCTTTGCGATCGCCACCGCCATCGTCCTGTTCTCGTTCGCGCGGCAGGGCGCGGGACCGGACACCTTCGGCATCGCTGCGATCGGCCAGCTCTTCATCCAGGCGCTCTACCTGGCCGGCCTCGGGTTCATCGGCGGCTGGTATGGCGGATACCTGCGCCGGCGGCAGACGCAGCTGAGCGCCGATCAGCGAGGGCGGCGCCCGCGCCGACGCTGAGGCCTCGGACTGACGGGCGGCACGTGACTTGCTATGGTTGGTCGCGTAGGTTCCAAGGGCACTTCGATCAAGGCAACAATGAGCGGACGCCCGTCGCCGACGGAAGCTCGGGCCAGAAGCGACATTTCGCGGCTTCGCTTGTTCGCAGTGATCACGCTCGTGGGATCTTCTGGGGGTCGTCGGGTTCCAGGACCCTCCGTACTGGAGCCTTGACGGCCCCTTCTTCGTGCCCGCAAGGCGCCGCTCGTCAGCCTCGATGCGCCGCCGCCGCCTCCAATGCCAGCTCGGTCGCCTCGCCCGCCGTGAGCGCCATCCCGAGCACCTCGCCGGTCGATCGCATCTCCGGTCCCAGCTCGGCGCTCACCCCGGGCAGCCGCCAGAGCGACCCGACCGGCGCCTTGACTGCGACGCGCGGACCGTCCGGCGCCAGGCCGGCCGCCAGCCCGGCCTCGGTCAGGGTCGAGCCGAGCGCGCAGCGCACTGCTGCGGCGACGACGTCGATACCGGTGGCCTTTGCGACGACCGGCACCGTGCGGCTCGCCCGCGGGTTGGCCTCGATGACGACGATCCGCTCGCCGGCCGCGATCATCTGGACGTTGAGGATGCCGCGCACGCCGAGCGCCAGCGCGATCCGCCCGGCGGCCTCCGCCGCACGCTCCTGGACGGCGCGGGGGACGAGCTGCGGCGGAAGCGTGGCGATGCTGTCGCCGGAGTGGACACCGGGGGGGTCGGCCTGCTCGAGGATGCCGGGGACCGCCCACGCGGTCCCGTCGCTGATGGCGTCGACGTCGAGCTCGATGCCGGCGACCATCTGGTCGGCTCGCAGGGGCCAGCCGACATCGGTCCGAAGGTACACCGACACATCGTCCGGCGTGCGGAGCACGGCGATCCCGCGCCCGCCGATCACCCAGGACGGCCTGACGATGACCGGCAGGCCACCGAGCGAGTCGATTGCCGCCTGCAGCTCGTCAGGGTCTGAGGCGAGGCGCCCGCGCGGACCCTCGATGCCGAGGCTCTCGAGAAGGCCGGCGAACCGCTCCCGATCCTCAGTGATCTCGATCGCCTCGGCCGTGAGCCCCGCGATCGGCACGTCCGCGTAGGCCAGATCCTTGGCCAGGTCGATCGCGGTCTGGCCGCCGAAGGTCAGCACGACCACCGGCGGCTCGCCGGTCAGCGCGCGCTCGTGGTCGATGACGTCGAGCACGCTCTCGGTGTCGAGCGGCTCGAAGTAGAGGCGTGTGCAGGCGTCGTAGTCGGTGCTCACCGTTTCGGGGTTGTTGTTGATGACGACCGCGTCGAGGCCGAGGTCTCGGATCGCCCACGCGGCCCGCACCGAGCAGTAGTCGAACTCGATGCCCTGCCCGATCCGGATCGGTCCGGAGCCAACCACGATCACGCTGCGCCGGTCGGATGGCGGGGCGACCTCGGGCTCCGCGTAGCTGGAGTAGAAGTACGGCGTCTCGGCCGGAAATTCGCCCGCGCAGGTGTCGACCCGGCGATATGCGGGATGGATGCCGGCACGCACGCGCGCTCGGCGGATGGCGGCCCATGGGACGCCGGACATCGTCGCGATGTCGGCGTCACCGAAGCCCGTGCGCTTGACGTCGGTCAGCGCCGAGCCCACAACCCCCGCCTCCGCGTCCACCAGGTCCTCGAGCCGCTCGGTGAACCACGGCGCGATGCCGGTCGCGGCTGACAGCGCCGCGGCGTCGGCCCACCCATGACGGAGCAGCCCGATCATGCGCCACAGGCGCGTGTCGGTCGGCTCGAGGAAGGCCGCCACGTCGTCAGGGCGCCGGTGGCTCAGGCGCCAGGCCGGGTCCTCCCACAGCCATCCGCCGCCGCGGGGCTCAAGGGAACGGATCGCCTTGAGCAGCGCCGGCCCGAACTCGCGATCGATCGCCATCGCCTCGCCGGTGGCCTTCATCTGCACGCCGAGGCTGCGGTCCGCGGTCGGGAACTTGTCGAACGGCCAGCGCGGCAGCTTGACGACCACGTAGTCGACCGCGGGCTCGAAGGCCGCCGAGTTGCCGCCGGTGGCGGGGTTCGGCAGCTCGTGCAGCCGCCTGCCCAGGGCGATCAGCGCAGCCACCCGCGCAATCGGATAGCCGGTCGCCTTGCTGGCCAGCGCGCTCGAGCGCGACACGCGCGGGTTGACCTCGATGACGCGGTAGTCCGACCCGTCCGGTGCGACGGCGAGCTGGACGTTGCAGCCACCCTCGAGGCGCAGCGCGCGGACGATCTTCAGGGCGCATCGGCGAAGACGCTGGACGACCGAGTCCGGCAG
>JACCWY010000344.1 GCA_013697395.1 Chloroflexota bacterium
GCCGGTGCGTGCACCGGATTGGCACGCAGTGCGCTCGAGCTCGCCACCCGGTATGCACTCGACCGACGCCAGTTCGGCCGGGCCATCGCGGACCAGGAGATGATCCAGGGCATGCTGGCCGAGATGGCCGTCGGCGTCGACGCGGCTCGCCTCCTGACCTGGCGAGCGGCACGGATGCGCGACGCGGGCCGGCCGATCAACTCGCCGTCGAGCATGGCCAAGTGGTACGCCTCCGATGTCGCCATGCGCTGCGCGACCGATGCGGTCCAGATCTACGGCGGCGCCGGCTACTCGCGCGACAACCCGGTGGAACGCCTCATGCGCGACGCGAAGGGCGCCCAGATCTACGAGGGAACGAACCAGATCCATCGGCTCATCGTCGCGCAGCATCTGCTCGATTCGATGCGCCGCGAAGGCTGAGGGAGAAGGACCGATGACCACGCCCACGAGCAGTCCGGCGAGCGGCACGGTGGACGTTCCGCTGCCGACCGGCAGGCTCATGCGGACTCCTGAGATCGAGCCGCTCATCGTCGATGACGCCGACCGGGTGCCGAATGTCGTCGCGCTCATTGCGCGCTCGGCGGAGCGGAATGCGAATCGGGAGGCGATGCGCTGGAAGCTGCCAAGGGCAAAACGTGCCGACGAGGTCGCCGACGACGCGGGCCGCTGGACGAGCCGCACCTACCGCGAGATGTGGGACTGGGTCACCAGCCTGTCGCTGGGCCTGAAGGACCTGGGTATCAGCGACGGCGATGCGGTGTGCATCATCGCCCGCACGAGGCCGGAATGGACGATTGCCGACCTCGCCTCGCTGGCCCTCGGCGCCGTCACCTGCCCGATCTATCCGCAGTCGGAGCCAGGCCAGACGGCTTTCGTGATCAACAACGTCAGGGCCAAGGCGATCTTCGTCGAAAACGCGCAGCAGGCGAACAAGATCGCCGGCATCCGGGCCGAATGCCCCACCCTCGAGCACGTCATCACGCTCGAGCCCGCCGGCAAGTTTCCCGACGGGACGCTTACCCTGGAGGACGTGATCGCCCGGGCCGACGTCGATGCCGCCCAGCGCGTGGCGTGGCGCGACGCGATCCAGGCCATCGACCGCGACCACCTTGCGACCGTGATCCACACCTCGGGCACGACCGGGAACCCGAAGGGCGCCATGCTCAGCCACGGCAACGTGCTCTACAACTTCGAGGCGGCCAGCCAGGTCGTCGATTTCTACCCGACCGATGTCTTCCTCAGCTTCCTGCCGCTCAGCCACATCTACGGGCGCATCGTCGACGAGGTCGTGGCGCTGGGTCGGGGCGCCGCCGTGGTTTTTGCCGAGGCCCTCATCGAGCGGCTGCCGGCGAACATGGTCGAGGTCAAGCCGACGGTCATGGGGTCGGTCCCGCGCCTCTACGAGCGCATCTACGCGCGCGTCAGCTCTGCCGTCGAGGCGGGCTCGCCGATGAAGCAGCGGATCTTCGGCTGGGCATCGGGCCTGGGCGCCCAGAAGTATGCCAACCACCTTGCCGGGAAGAGTGATTCGCCGTGGCTGGCGGCGCAGCTCAAGGTCGCGGACATGCTGGTGTTCGGCAAGATCCGTGAACGGACCGGCGGGCGGGTTCGCTACTTCGTGTCGGGCTCGGCGCCGCTGGCGCGCGAGATCGGCGAGTTCTTCTACGGCATGGGCATGCTCGTGCTGGAGGGCTATGGCCTGACCGAGACCTCGCCCTTCGTCAGCATCAACCGCCCCGATGACTTCGTGTTCGGGACGGTCGGCCGGCCGGCCCCGGGCTCCGAGGTGATGATCGATGCCGTGACCGGCGAGATCCTCGTGCGCGGCCCGCAGGTCATGCAGGGCTACCTCAACCAGGCGGCGGAGACGGCCAGGGCGATCGACGTCGATGGCTGGTTCCATACCGGCGACATCGGGGAGCTCGACGAAATCGGCCGCATCAGGATCACGGATCGCCTCAAGAACATCATCGTGCTCGGCAACGGCAAGAACGTCTCACCCGCGCCGATGGAGGCCGCCCTGTCGACCTCACGCTACGTGGCCCAGGCCGTGATCCTCGGCGACCGGCAGGCCTACACCGGAGCGCTCATCGCGCCCGACTTCGACGAGCTCGGTGCCTGGGCGGCCGCCAACGGGCTGGCGGAGATGCCGCCCGAGCAGCTGGTCGAGGAGAAGGCGGTGAACCGGCTGTTCGACACCGAGGTCAAGCGGACGCTCGAGGCATTCGCCGTCTACGAGCGGCCGCGACGCATCGCGATCCTGCCGCGCCTGCTCACCGAGGAGGCCGGCGAGCTGACCCCGTCGCTGAAGACGAAGAACCGTGTGGTGCTCACGAACTGGGCGGACAAGATCGCCTACCTGTTCGACGAGAAGACCTCCACGGGCTCCTAGGTCGCTCGCGTCACGATCTGGCGGCTTCCGTCCGGCTGCAGGAGCACCGTCTCCTCGGCCTTCGCGCCGGTGATCGACGGGTTCCACGCGAAGGCCATCGTGGGCTCGATGGCTGTCACGTCCCCGGGGACGGCGATCGCCTCGCGGCCCCGGTAGCCGATGCTCCCGCCCTGGTGGTGGAGCTCCCACTCGCCCGGGAAGCTGCTCTCGCGGTAGGCATCTACGGCGGCGCGTAGCACCTCTCCGAGCGTGGCGGCCGGTCGCGTGGCCTCGTGCATCGCGTCGAGCACGAAGGCTGCCGCCTCCAGGCGACGCTGAAGCTCCGCGCCGGGAGGCTCGAGCTCTCGGATCCGGGTCACGGCCGCATGCAGTCCCCAGCGCTCCACCACGAGGACGAGCATGAGCCGGCGGTGGGCAGGGGTGCCGGCCGGCAACGGGTGCCGATAGCGGTCGATCCGGTCGTCCGCGGCCGCGAGCAGAACCGGCGCGCGCGCCCTTCCCCTGGCCAGGGTCGCCAGGACCGCAGCCTCGGCATCGCTCTCGGTGTCCCCCGGCGCCAGCTCCGCCAGCGCGGCGTCGACGGCGTTCGCGGCCAGCCTGCCCAGCTCCGCCATGCGTTCGCGTTCGAGCGGACCCAGGCGGGATCGCTCGGGCATAAGCACGTCCTCCAGGTCCGCATCGCCCAGGAGGCGGCCTCCGCCGGTGACGGATCGTGCATGTTCGTCGAGATCCGCGTGCCATGGAACGGCGCGCACCTCGAGCGGGAGCCCGGCAAGCTCCTCGTCAGCGATGCGCGCCGCCTCGTTGATAGGTGCCAGCGCCACGACGTTCTGCTCGCTGATGAGGAGCGGCACCGCTCCGCCCTCGCTGGCCAGCACGACGTGGTTCACGCCGCCGAGCGTGAGCCAGGAGAAGTTACGGCGCGTCGAGAGCAGGACCCCGCCCCCGCCGAGCGACCGCACCAGGTCGCGCACGTGCTCGATGCGGCGCGCGACCTCGTCGGCCCGGACCGGCTCGCTCACGCCGCCACCTCGCCCGCACCGCCGGTCGCCGCGAGGACGTAGATCGCGGGCTGGCGGCCGGTCCGCGCCGGGTACTCTCGTTCGACGGCGTGACGCAGCCGCTCCACGGCGCCTCGCTCGACGATGTTGACCGTGCATCCGCCGAACCCCGCGCCGGTCATGCGCGATGCGACGACGCCCGGCGTGGCCACAGCGATCTCGACAAGCGCGTCCAGCTCGGGCGACGTCACCTCGTACAGGTCGCGCAGCGATGCGTGGCTCTCCGCGAAGAGGCGGCCGACGCTGTCCATCCGGCCGGCCTCGAGCGCCTCGACCGCCAGTGCGACACGCTCGTTCTCACGGACGACGTGCTCGGCGCGCCGCCGGGCGACCTGGTCGATGACGCCGATGGCGGGGAGCATGTCCATGGTGACGTCGCGCAGCGAGCGCACCTCGGGGTGCGCGCGCGCAACGATCTCGACGGCGGCCTCGCATTGCGCGCGGCGGGCGTTGTACTCGGAGCTCTCGAGCCGGTGGGGCGCCCGCGTGTCGCACGCCACGAGCGCGTATGGGTCGAGGGGCAGCGGCACCGCCCGGTAGTCCAGTGACCGGCAATCCAGCATCAGCGCGGCATCGCGCTGCCCGCAGGCGCTCGCAAAGGGATCCATGAGGCCGGATCGCACGCCGATGAAGCTGTTCTCCGCGTGCTGCGCGGCGAGGGCGAGCTTCATCGGAGCCAGCGGAGGCCGCTCGTCGCGGAGCGCCCAGGCCATCGCGATCTCGATCGCCGCCGAGCTCGACAGGCCGGCTCCCATGGGGATCTCGCTCAGCAGCACGCCGCGCAGGCCGTGAAGGTCCAGGCCGAGCTCGCCCAGGGACCACGCCATCCCGGCCAGGCGATCGATCCAGCCATGGCGAGGCTCGCCGATGGCATCGAGGTCGAACCCGTCACGCGCCCCATCGCCGAGCACGATTTCGACCCGCCGATCGCGCGTGCGGACGAACGCGATCCAGGCCCGGAGGTCGATCGCCACTGGCAGGACGAACCCGTCGTTGTAGTCGGTGTGCTCGCCGATCAGGTTCACGCGACCGGGCGCTCGAACGATGCGCATCGTGGCGAGGTCGACATCGGGGAACGCGTCGCGAAGCGCCGTCCGCAGGATCGCCGCGTCCACGGTCAGCGTGCCGCCTCGCCGGTCGGGCCCACGCTGCGGAGCCGAGCCGCCGTCTCCTCCGGCAGGGTGTCGTTGATGAACGCGCCCGCCCCGGCCTCCGAGCCCGCCAGGTATTTGAGCTTGGTCTCGGTCCGGTTGGGCGGGTAGAACTCGAAGTGGAGGTGCTCGTCGTGGTCCCCGCCGCCGGTCGGGCGCTGGTGTATGGCCATGATGTAGGGCAGCGGGAAGCCGAACAGGGCGTCGTACTTGAGCAGCAGGGTCTTGAGAGCCAGTGCCAGCCCGGATCGTTCCTCCGCCTCGAGCTCGTGGAGCCAGCCGACGTGCCGGGTCGGGGCCAGGTGCACCTCGTAGGGCCAGCGGGCGGCGAACGGCACGCCGCCACGCCAACCGGGCGTTTCCAGCACCGTGCGTCGCCCATCGGCCCGCTCCTCGTCCGCCAGGTCGCAGCCGAGGCACGTCCCGTGGCGCTCGCGGTGCCGGCGCGCTTCCGCCGTCTCGCGCGCGGCAACCGGTGGAAGGAAGGGATAGGCGTACACCTGCCCATGGGGGTGGTGGAGCGTCACGCCGATCGCCTCGCCACGGTTCTCGAAGATGAAGACGTACTCGACTTCCGGACGTGCGCCGAGCTCGAGCGTTCGGTGCGACCACACGGTGATGAGGCGCTCGATCGCCTCGATCGAGGACCCCGCCAGGGTTGCGTCGTGGTGCGGGCTGTAGACGATCACCTCGCAGGCCCCGAGCGCCGGCCTCACCGGCGATAGGTCGGTTCCATCGACGGCCGGCTCGGGCGGTTGCGACTCGAGCGATGGGAACCGGTTCTCGAACACCGCGATCTCGAATTCCTCCCGCGGGATCTCGGTCGGCGCACGTCCCGGGCGGGTCGGGCAGAGAGGGCAGAAGTCGCGCGGCGGCAGGAAGGTCCGGTCCTGGCGGTGGGTCGCCGTGATCGTCCACTCCCCCAGCAACGCGTTCCATCGCAGCTCAGACATCTGCCGGCCCGGCATCAGGCGACCACGGGTCGAGAGCAGGCTGCTCGCTCGGCGGCGCGGCCACGGCATCGGTGCGGACCGGCCAGCTGTAGAGGAGCAGCGCGCGCCCGTCCTCGAGCCGCGTGCGTTCGACGTGCATGTCGCGCCGCAGCCGGTCTTCCTTGGGCTCCATCGGCCGATTGTGCCGGACTGTCGCCGGCCACGTCATGGAGCGCGACGAATTGTCCCGCCACCCGCGACGCCCGGTATGCTCCGGGGATGACGGCCGCGAATGCACTGGAGGTTGGGTCCGGCTTCGTGGTGGCGACAGGGCTCGAATGCTCCGCCCCGCTCGTCGGCGGTGGCCTTCGCCAGGACGAGCTGCGGAAGACCGGTCATTGGGACCGTTACGAAGAGGACTTCGCGCTCATCGCCGGCATGGGCGTGCGGTTCGTCAGGTATGGGATTCCGTTCCACGTGGTGGACGCGGGTGCTGGTCCGTTCGACTGGGATTGGACCGACCGAGCCCTGCAGGCGCTGCGTCGTGCGGGCCTGGAGCCGATCGCGGACCTGCTCCACTTCGGCATTCCCCAGGACCTCGAGGGCGTGGGGGACCGCCGACTGCCGGAGCGCTTCGAGCGCTATGCGGCGGCCTTCGCGGAACGCTATCCATGGGTCCGCTACTACACGACCGTGAACGAGCCGCTGGTATGCGCGGTGGGCTCGGCCGGCCTCGGATGGTGGAATGAGCGACGGCGCGACGATGGGTCGCTGGTTGCGGCGATCGACGCGCTCTGCGCAAGCGTCGTGCTGGGCTCCGATCGCATTCGCGAGCGGCGGCCGGACGCGATCTTCATCCAGAGCGATGCGTGCGAGGTCTACCTGCCGGCGACGCCCGAGGCTGCGGAGCGGGTCGCGTTCCTGAACGAGCGACGCTTCGTCGCCTTCGACCTCGTCTACGGGCGGACTCCCGCTGCGAGGGCCCTGGGCTGGCTCGAGCGAAACGGCATGACCGACGCGCGCCTGAGCTGGTTCGGGCGCCGCGGCAGCGCGGAGGGCTGCATTGCGGGGCTCGACTACTACCGCGGCAACGAGTGGTCGGTCGCCGCTGATGGCGGTGCTCGACCGGCTCGCCGGCGGCTCGGTTTCGCACGATTGGCCCGGCAGTATCACGCCCACCTGCAGATGCCGTTCATGCTGAGCGAGACGAACGTCGAGGGGCCAACCGTCCAGCGCTGGCTGGCGGAGACCTGGGACGACGCCCTTGCGCTTCGTGGCGATGGGCTTCCGATTCGCGGCTACTGCTGGTATGGCTTCATCGACCACGTCGACTGGGACAGCGGCCTCCGTCGCAACCGGGGCCGGGTCAACCAGTGCGGCCTGGCGGGCCTGGACCGGCAGCTCCATCCGGTCGGCGAATCCTATGGGCGCCTCGCCCACGCCGCAGCCCTGGGGCAGCTGGAGCCGCTCGGCAGCCGCACCAGCCTGCGGTACCGGCGCGAGGACGGCGGGCTGGCCGCATGACCACCATGCGCGGCGTCTTCCTGCCGGGCGACCGGCGCGTCGAGATCCGGGACGTCCCGATGCCCGAGCCCGGACCGGGACAGGTGCTCGTGCGCATGAAGGCGTCGTCCATCTGCGGTAGCGATCTGCGAGCCATTTACCGGCCGACCGAGCAGGGGAGCGGCCCGGAGGCATACCGCGGCGTGATCGCGGGCCACGAGCCCGCCGGCATCGTGGAGTCCGTCGGCCCGGGAGCCCTCCGGTTCCAGGTCGGTGACCGCGTCGCCGTCTACCACATCGCCGGTTGTGGCCTGTGCCACGACTGCCGCACGGGCTGGATGATCTCGTGCAGCAGCCCGGCGCGCGCCGCATACGGCTGGCAGCGCGACGGCGGCCACGCGCCGTACCTCCTGGCAGAGGAGCGCACGCTCGTGTCCCTGCCCGATGAGCTCAGCTTCCTCGATGGGTCGATCGTGGCGTGCGGGCTCGGCACCGCCTACGCCGCGTGTCTGCGCCTCGGCATCAGCGGCGCGGACCGCGTCCTGATCGCCGGCCTCGGCCCCGTGGGGATCGGTGCCGCGATGGTCGCCCGAGGGCTTGGGGCGGAGGTCGTCGGCGTCGAGGCCTCTGCCGGGCGGCGCACGGTCGCCCGCCGGCTCGCGATCGAGGTAGTGGAGGCTGAGCCGGACGAGCTGGGCGACGCCCTCCGGGACCGCAGCGACGGCGAGGGGTTCGAGGTTGCGATCGACTGCTCCGGCAATCCCGCGGGCCGCGCGCTCTGTCTGGCGAGTGCGCGACCGTGGGGCCGCGTCGCGTTCATCGGTGAAGGAGGCTCGGTCGCCTTTGACGTCAGCCCGATCCTCATCCACCCGCAGCTGACCATCGTCGGGTCATGGGTTTGCAGCATCGGCCACATGGAGGACCTCGTCGGCCTGCTCGTGCGCTGGGGCCTTCGTCCGGAGCAGATGGTGACGGATCGGTTCGAGATCGCCCCGGATCGCGATCCTGCGCTATCTCGGCGACCGCGTGGTGCCGGTGAACCAGATCGCGAAGGACCTCGGGCTGCCGGCCTCCACGGCCGCCATGCACATCATGGTCCTCGAGAAGGCCGGCCTGCTGCACACGGAGATGCGCCCGGCCAGCAGAGGGCTGCAAAAGGTATGCGCCAGGACGTACGACGAGCTCGTGATCGACCTCCCGCGCGGCGAGCATCACACCCGCGCGGCAATCGAGCTGACCATGCCGATCGGCGGATTCTCCGACTTCGATGTCGAGCCGACGTGCGGCCTGGCAAGTGCGGATGGTCTCATCGGCTACCTCGACGACCCGAACTCCTTCTACGAGCCGGAGCGCCTCCGGGCACAGCTGCTCTGGTTCCGTGCCGGATTCGTGGAGTACCGCTTCCCGAATCGCGTGCCGCCAGGGGCTCCGGTGCTGTCCCTCCAGCTGACCGCGGAGGTCTGCAGCGAGGCGCCGCTCAACCACCCGGACTGGCCGAGTGACATCAGCGTCTGGGTCAACGGTGCGCACCTCGGCGAGTGGACCGCCCCGAGCGACTTCGGGCGAACGCGGGGCCGTCTCACGCCCGCGTGGTGGGAAGAGAAAGACTCACAGTTCGGCGTGCTGAAGCGGTGGCGCGTCACCGGTGAGGGAACCTCCATCGACGGGGTGACCCTCTCGGACGTCACGATCGAGACGCTCGGCCTCCGAGCCGGCGAGCCGATCGTGGTCCGGCTCGGGGTGCGACGCGACGCGCACTTCGTCGGCGGGATCAACATCTTCGGGCGGGAGTTCGGGAACTATCCCGAGGATATGGGCCTGCGTCTCGAGTACGACAGCGCAGGATCGCAGGAGTAGGGAGCGCCGGGCACGCGAATCCATTGGGTGGCTGCGAGCCCGGAGGCGAAGCCGGCGCTACCATTGGCCGATGCGCGACGTCTACATCCTCTCCGCTGCTCGAACGCCGATCGGCAGGTTCGGCGGCGGCCTCTCGACTATCCCCGCGACCGAGCTTGGGGCGGTCGCCATCCGGGCCGCGGTCGAGCGCTCCGGCATGGCGCCCGACCGGATCGACGAGGCGATCATGGGCCAGGTCCTCCAGGCCGGGGCAGGGCAGGCGCCGGCGCGCCAGGCGGCGCTGCGTGCCGGACTCCCCGAGGGCGTGAGCGCAACGACCATCAACAAGGTCTGCGGCTCGGGGCTGAAGGCGGTGATGATGGGCGCCGCCGCCATCCGGGCGGGCGACGCCGAGGTCATCGTGGCGGGCGGCATGGAGAGCATGAACATGGCGCCGTACCTGCTGCCCCAGGCACGTACCGGGTATCGGCTGGGGGACGGGAAGGTCGTGGACTCCACCGTGCACGACGGCCTGTGGTGCTCGACCTGCAACGTGCACATGGGCATCCACGCCGAGCGCGTCGCCGCGAAGCACGACGTGACGCGCCAGGCCCAGGACGAGTTCGCTCTCCGCTCCCACCAGCGCGCGATCGCGGCGCAGGAGGCTGGCCGCTTCGACGACGAGATCGTCCCGGTCAGCGTGCCCGGCAGGAAGGGCGATACGGTCGTCGCGGCCGACGAGGGCCCGCGATCGGACTCGACGCTCGAGGCGCTGGCCCGCCTGAGCCCCGCGTTCCAGCCCGACGGCGGATCGGTCACGGCCGGCAATGCCCCGGGCATCACCGACGGGGCCGCCGCCCTGGTCATCGCGTCGGAGGAGGCCCTGAACGGCGCAACGGCGATGGCGCGCATCGTCGGCTACGCGCAGGCGGACGTGGCCCCCGAATGGCTCTTCGAGGCGCCGATCCACGGCGTGCGCCGCCTCGTCGAGCGCGTCGGCGGCACCATCGACGACTTCGACCTGATCGAGATCAACGAGGCCTTCGCCGCCCAGGTCCTGGCCGATGGAAACGAGCTCGGCTTCGATTGGGATCGGGTCAACGTCAATGGCGGGGCCATCGCGCTCGGCCACCCCATCGGCGCATCGGGCGCCCGGGTGCTGACCACGCTGCTGCACGAGCTTCGGCGGCGCGGCGGCGGGAAGGGCCTGGCGACCCTCTGCCTCGGCGGTGGGGGAGCGGTGGCCATGGCGGTCGAGACCGTCTAGCGCTCGATTTGTCGCGCGCTGGTCGCGGGTCGAGTGGCCGGCGCGGCGTCTGCTCGATGAATCGAGCGCCCGCCAGCGTGACCTGCACCCGCACGCGAGCCTCACGCGGGAGCGTGCTCGATGAGTTGCGAGAACCGCCCGGGGATCGGGTGTCGGGTGATTTTCGCTCGATCCACCGAGTCGTCCGCCTAAACCGATGGCCCGCGGCGGGAGCGTGAGACGGTGCGCTAGAATCGGCAACCGTCATCGCGACCGGCCTGCCTCCGCCTTCGGATTGTGGCGCGTAGAGGCGCCGTGCCGCGACTGAAGCAGGAGGCACTCAGCGCACCTGATGGCCAGCCAGAACCCCGTTGCCGAGGCCACGAACATCTGGGCCATCGCCCAGTCCCAGTTCGACCACGCCGCGGACAAGCTCGACCTCGATGAGGGCATGCGCCGAGTGCTGCGGGTCCCGCAGCGCGAGCTCACCGTGAACTTCCCGGTCACCATGGACGACGGCAACGTGCAGGTCTTCACCGGTCACCGCGTCCAGCACAACGTCAGCCGCGGGCCTGGCAAGGGCGGCATCCGCTACCACCAGGACGTCACGCTCGACGAGGTGCGGGCGCTGGCCATGTGGATGAGCTGGAAGTGCGCGTGCGTCAACATCCCATACGGCGGTGCCAAGGGCGGTGTCATCGTCGATCCCAAGAAGCTCTCCATCCGCGAGGTGGAGGGCCTGACGCGCCGCTTCACGACCGAGATCAGCCCGCTCATCGGTCCCGATCGCGACATCCCGGCGCCGGACGTGAACACGAATGCCCAGACGATGGCGTGGATCATGGACACCTATTCCATGCACCACGGCTACACGATCGCCGGGGTCGTGACCGGCAAGCCGATCGCGATCGGCGGCTCGCTCGGCCGCAACGAGGCGACAGCGCGCGGCGCGGTGTTCACCCTGCTGCAGGCCTCGCAGGCGCTCGATATCCCGCTCGTCGGTGCCCGCGTCTCGATCCAGGGATACGGCAATGCGGGCAGCATCGCCGCGGCGCTCCTGGCTGCCGAGGGCGCCTCGATCGTTGCCGTCAGCGACTCGACCGGCGGCATCCACAACCCGGCAGGGCTGGATCCGGCCAACGTCAGCTCCTGGAAGCAGGAGCACGGAACGGTCGTCGGCTTCCCGGGCTCGGACGATGTCTCCAACCAGGAGATCCTGGAGCTCGACTGCGAGGTCCTGGTGCCCGCCGCGCTCGAGAACCAGATCACTCGGCACAACGCGCCGCGCGTCAAGGCCAGGATCGTGGCGGAAGCCGCGAACGGACCGACGACGCCCGAAGCAGACGCCATCCTCTACGACAACGGCGTCTTTGTGATCCCCGACATCCTCTGCAACGCCGGCGGCGTGACGGTCAGCTACTTCGAGTGGGTCCAGGACATGCAGAGCTTTTTCTGGACCGAGGACCGCATCAACGACAGCCTCAAGGGGATCATGGATCGCGCCTTCGGCGACGTGCACGCCATGGCCGAACGCCACGAGGTCGACATGCGCACCGCTGCCTACATGGTGGCTGTCGCCCGCGTTGCGGAGGCGACCACGCTGCGCGGCCTCTACCCTTAGACCGTCCACGCACCGATGCGGGCCTGGCGCGTCGAGCGCCGCTGACCCATCGGTCCCTCGCTCGCCAGGAGGCCTGCTCCCATGCTCGACCACGAAGAGCGATTCCTGTTCCGGGAGGAGATCCACAATCTGGCGAACGCGCTCGCAGACGCGGGGCAGCTCGACAACGTCGAGGATCTGCTGGCGGAGGCCACGACCAGCCCGCGCTTCGACGCGGACGTCTTCACCCTCGAGCGCTCCCTGCAGGTCATGCTCGGCGGCCGAGCTGGCTCGACCCTGGTCGGGCTGCTGACCGTCGACCGCGGCGTCTTCGAGGAGCTGGGCGACATGGGCCTGCCGTCGGAGGTGCACGAGCGGCTCGTGAGCTGGCGGGCGCGCTTCGGCCTCGTCATCGACAACGCACTCAACTTCCTCAACAACCCCGACGGCGTCCAGGGCCACAACTTCGGCACGCAGCTGTCGCACACCGAGGGCGGGCTCACCCTCCAGGGCCGGCTGACCCTGGTGCGCTACAACAACGAGCCGCAGTTCTTCATCGCCGATGCCGACGTCCTGTTCAGCGTTGCCGCCGACATGCTCGAGCGCCTCGGTGAGCACCTCGAGCCCGACATGGTCGATGCCGAGCTCGTGACCAGGCTGCGGGAGGGCGTCGACCTCGTGGAGCGTCGCACGAAGGCACGTGGTTGAGCCTCGCTCGACTGCGGCCGGGCAGGCTCGACGGGTCTTCCTGGCGGCCACCGGCCAGAACCGGGGTAAGACGACCACCAGCGTCGGGCTGACCGCGGCCATCCGCGAGCGAGGGCTGCGGCTCGGGTTCCTGAAGCCGGTCGGGCAGCGCTACCTCGTGGTCGACGGCACGCGTGCCGACGAGGACGCCGTCCTCATGCAGGCGGTCTTCGATCTCCCCGATGCGCTGAACGACATGTCGCCCGTGACCCTGCCTCGCGGCTTCACGACCGACTTCATCATGGGCCGCATCGCCGACGATCTCGCCGCCCAGGTCACGGGCGCCTTCGGGCGGGTGGCCGACGGAAAGGACCTCGTCGTGATCGAGGGCACCGGACACGCCGGCGTCGGCGCCGTCATCGAGCTGTCGAACGCGCGCGCCGCAGCGCTGCTCGGAGCACCGGTGATCATCGTGTCGGAGGGCGGCGTGGGACGGCCGATCGACGAGATCGTGCTGAACCACGCCCTGTTTGCCGCGCACGGGGTGGAGGTCCTCGGGGCGGTCGTCAACAAGGTCGACGTCGAGTCGCACCCGCACCTGCCCGACGTGCTCCTGCGTGGCCTTGCGCAGCACGGGATCGAGCTGCTGGGGTGCATCCCGTATTCGGAGTTCCTGGCCAACCCCTCGCTCGAGCTGATCGCCACGCATCTCGACGGCGAGCTCCTGTCCGGGCGGGCCGAGCCCGGGCGGACGATCGGGCATGTCGCGATCGGCGCCATGCACGCGGGCCATGCCGTCGAGCACCTGGCCGAACGAACGCTTCTCATCACGCCGGGCGACCGCGAGGATCTGCTCGCAGCCGCGCTGGACGCGAACCGGCGGGCGGGAGACGTGCCGCTCGTGAGCGGAGTCATCCTCAGCGGCGGGTATCGCCCGTCGGACTCCCTCCTCACGACCCTGCGCGACGCCGACCTGTTCGCCTACCTGGTCGAATCCGATACGTATCGCACGGCGCAGGCAGTCGACGAGGTCCTGGTC
>JACCWY010000346.1 GCA_013697395.1 Chloroflexota bacterium
ACGCAGCTCGCCGCGGCGGGGGGCGCCGTGCTCTTCCACCCGCCCGCCCCGGGCCTTGACAGCTTCCCCCAGGCGCTTGAGCAGGGCCGGTGGCTTGGTGATGTCGCGCGACGGCCGCTCCTCGATCAGCGCCAGCGCCGATCCGTCCGGCAGGTCGGTGACCAGGGCCAGGAGCCGCTCAGCCGCCGCCGTGGATCGGCCGGCCGCGCGGAGCGGCTGCCGCAGCACGGCGAGGTGGGAGCCGAACATGCTCATCGTGCCGGCCTCCAGCCGGGCGCGGTCGATCGCGCCCTCGTCGGGCGAGCGCTCGGGCACGATGTCGGCGCGGTCGGTCGCATCGGTCTCGCGGGCGAATTCGCGAACGGCGACGTCCAGGCCGAAGCCGTCGTCGCCGTGGACGAGCAGCAACGACACGCTCATGCTCTGGCCTCCCAAGCGGCGCGCAGCCGCGCGACCAGATCGTCGACTGACATCCCGACCGCCTCGGCCACCTGTGCCTCGAGGGCATGGGCCGGCCGCCGCGCGGATTCGATGTCGGCGGCGTGCTCGGGATGTCGCACCCTCATGTCGTCGAGTCGCTCGTCGACGGTCACGAACTCCTGGGCCACGTGCCGGTCAGCCACGGCAACGATGACCGAGGGCCAGCCGATCGGGAATCGATCGTCGTCGAGCAGGCAGCTGATCGGGTGGGAGGCGACCGGCATCGCGAGCTCGGGGTGGCCCGCCTCTTCGAGGCGCCTCGCGCCGACGATGCCGTGCTCGCCGCCCGAGCGACTGATCTCGACCTTGTCGATGTCGTGGAGCAGGGCCGCCGCCTCGACCAGGGCCCCGTCGATCGGGATCCGGGCCTCGGCCACCAGCCCGGCGGCGGCAACCGCCACGCGCGCAACGCCCTCGGAGTGGACGACGATCCCATCGGGCAGCCCGGCCTCGGCCAGCAGGCGGCGAGCGGCGGATCGGTCGGGGACGGCCACGAGCCGATGCTACCCGTGGCCCGCTGCCCGTGCACCGCGCGAGGCGCGCCCCACCCGGCATCGGTCCTGACGCGGTAGGTGCGGCCATCGGTGACGACCTCGACATCCCCGTCGAGATCGGTCCGATACACCGCGATCTCCGGACGTGCCTCCAGGGTGGCAATGGTCTCGGGAGCCGGATGGCCGTACTCGTTGCCGGTACCGGACGAGATCACCGCCGCCGTCGGGCGAATCGCGTCGAGCAGGCCCTTTGTCGTCGACGAGCTCGAGCCATGATGCCCGACCTTCAGGAGGTCCACGACCGGCAGGAGCCCGCGGCCGATGAGCGTGGCCTCGACCGGCGCTTCGGCGTCGCCCGTGAGGAGCCCGGCGAACCCGCCGTGGCGCAGGATCATCACGACCGAGCCGTTGTTGATGTCGCCCTCCGGCAGCGGCGCGGTCGCATCGGCCTCGGTGGGATAGAGGATCTCGACCGTCGTGGTCGGATCCAGCGTGAACGCGGTGCCGGCGCGGGCGATCGAGCCCGCCAGAGGCGGCTCGAACGCGGCATCCGAGAGAAGGCGGTGATGCGCCGTGTTCTCGAAGGCAATCCCGGCGTGGAGGAGGGCGCCGACGTCGAAGCGATCGAGCGCCTCCACCAGGCCGGCGACATGATCCTGGTGCGGGTGGCTCAGCACCATGACGTCGATCCGCCGAGCGTGGAACGGCAGGTTGGCGCCGAGCCGGCGCAGCATGAGCTCCGGGTCCGGGCCGCCGTCGACGAGCATGGTCGCCCCGGTCGGCGCCTCGACCAGGATCGCGTCGCCCTGGCCGATGTCGAGCACCGTGACGTGCAGCCGGCCGTCCGGCCGCGATGCGAGGGAAATGACCAGGAGAACGAGAACGAGTGCGGTGCCGATTGGCAGCGGTCGCAGGACACCCCGCACGAACGAGCCGAGTGCCGGCCCTGTCCGGGTTTCGGCAGCATCCGCATCGTCGCCCGAGCGGAACGCCCACGCGGCGAGGCCCAGAATGGGCAGCCATGCCACGGCCAGCGGCGCCGGAATCGACGCGTCGACGGCCGCGTAGGGCAGCGAGGCCACGGCGCTGCCGAGGGTCACGATCACGCGCAGCACCAGCCAGGCTGAGCCTCCCGCAAACCAGGCGAGCGCGTCTCCGATGACCGGCAGCGGCGCCGCGAGCAGGCCCGCCATCGAGGCCACCGCGCTGAACAGCATGGCCAGCGGCACGAAGGGCACGACGAGGACGTTGGCGATCGGCGCGACGAGCGACAGGCGCTCGAAGTTGACGAGGATCACCGGCAGGGTCGTGAGCTGGGCAGCGAGCGTCAGGGCCACCGGCTCGCGGATCCAGGCGGGCCAGCCCCGCAGACGCCGCTCGACCGGCGCGCCGAACCAGATCAGCCCGGCCGTCGCGAGGAGCGAGAGCTGGAACCCGACGTCCCAGAGCACCGGGGGCGCGATCAGGAGCATGAGCAGCGCCGCCAGCTCCAGGGCCGATGCGGCGTGCGCTCGCGAGCCTCCCAGCCGGGCCACGAGCATGCAGCCGGCCATGAGCGCCGCCCGGATGACCGAAGGGCTGGCCCCCGTGAGGAGGACGTAGCCACCGATCGTTGCCGCCGCTACCGTTGCGCTGGTCCACCGGCCACCCGGCCGCCGTTCGAGCGGCCGTGCCAGCGCCGCGACAAGCGCCGCGACGATCGCGAGGTTCCAGCCAGAGATCGCCACGACGTGGGTCAGGCCGGCCGTCGCGAAGGCGTCGTTGATCTCCGGTGCGATCGATGCGCGCACGCCGAGCAGGATTCCGGCGCCGAGCGCAGCCTCCGGCTCGGGCACGATCCCGTTGAGCCCGTCCAGCAGCGCCCCCCGCAGGCCGGCCAGGACCGCGCCGACGCCCGACGCCCTCGCCACGATCTCCGCGGACCGCGGACGACCGATGGCGCCCACGCCCTGCCTCGCCAGGTACGCTCGGTATTCGAAGCCGTCGAAGTCCTCGGGCAGCTCCAGCTCGGTGCGAACGCGCACGCGATCGCCGCTCCCGACGTCGATGCCGCGCGGCATCCAGGCCAGCAGCCGATCGCCGAGCGCCACCGGTTGCCCGTCGACGGCCACCAGGTCTCCCAGCACCAGCTGAATCCGATCGGCGCGCGGCCGGGGATCGTCCATGACCGTGCCGACGAGTTCGTGCTCCGCGCCATCCACCAGAGCGGCGACCGACGGGTGCTCGGTCGGTCGTGAAGGATCGGTCGCTTGCTGGCGCCACGCTCCGGTCGCACCGCCGGCCAGCAGGACCGCGATGAGCGCGAGCACGCCGCCCGCTCGGGAGCCGGGGGAGAGGATCACCCCGAGCGTGCCGCCGATCGCGGCGCCGCCGAGAAGCACCCCGACCGGCGGCACGAGCCCGAGATCGGCTCCGAGGATGCCTCCGGCGATTCCGAGCAGGGCGGCCGGAAGCGCAAACCGTCCGATCCCCACGCCTCACCCGGCAGTGGCGAGCGCCTGGATGTCCTCCAGCTGTCCGCGGTTGATGACGCCCCGCTCCACGGCATCCTCGAGCGATGCGAATGGCTGCTCCTGCCGCGCGGCCACGATCTTCTGCACCGTCACCGGACCGATGCCGGGCAGCGCCTCGAGCTCCTCCGGGGTAGCCGTGTTCAGGTTCACCAGGCCGCCGCCCCCGCCCGTCACGGGCGCCGCCGGCGATGCCGGCTGTCCGGGCACGACCACCGCCGCCTCGCCGATGCGCGGCACCCGAATCTGCTCCCCATCGGCCAGCGCCTGCGCGAGGTTGATGGCCGACGCCGCCGCGGCGAGGTCGGCATCGGTGGCGTACCCGCCCGCAGCGGCGATCGCGTCCGCCACCCGCGATCCGGCGGGCAGCTCTCGGATCCCGGGCTCGGCGACCCCGCCCTGCACGTCGACGACGAGCGCCGTCGGCATCGTCGCGGAGGCGGCGGGTGAGCTCACCGGCGTCGCCAGGGCGAGGCCGTCCGGGGCCGTCGTGAGCGGATCATCGGCCGTGTCGCCGCCGACCGGCGCGAGGAGCACCCACGCCGCGGCGAGGGCCAGGATGACTGCGCCGCCACCGGCGGCAACCATGATCCGGTCGGATCGAGACACGTCGAGCCTCCGCATGGGAGGCGAATCAGCCGGGGAGCAGACTGCGTCCGAGGCCCGGCGCCCGGGCACTCGACGCCGGGCCACGGAAGCAGGACCGCAGGCTACCGCGTCGGGCCTTACCGGCGGGTTACTGCGGCCTTATCGCGTCAGTCTCGCGGCGTCACGACGTTGACGAGCCGTCCCGGGATCTGGATGACGCGGTGCGGCGTGCTGCCACGCAGGTAGCGTTGGACATGGACGGAGGCCAGAGCCATGCGCTCGATCTCCTCGGCGGGCGTGTCGGGCGTCACGACCAGGCGGTCCCGCAGCTTGCCGTCGACCTGCACGGGCAGCTCGATCGTATCGGCAGCGGCCAGCGCCGGATCCGCGACTGGCCAGGCCTGCTGGTGCACCGAGTACGTATGCCCTCGCCGCTCCCACAGCTCCTCCGCGACGTGTGGCGTCAGCGGCGCCAGCAGCAGCAGCAGCGTCTCGACTGCGCCGGCATACGCCTCGCCGCCGGCCAGCCCGGCCTCACGCGCGCGAATGGTCGCGTTCGTGAGCTCCATCAGCTTGGCAGTGGCCGTGTTGAAGTGGAAGTCCTCGTAGTCCTCGGTGACCGCAGCGATCGTCGTGTGCGTCACTCTCCGCAGCGCTCGCTCGAGCTCCTCGCCCTCGGCACCGATGGATGCGACCGCGCCGTTCGACGGCAGCGCAGCGCCCCACACCCTGCCCAGCCAGCGGTAGATGCCCTCCATGCCCGACGGGTTCCACGGACCCCCCTGGTCCCACGGGCCGATGAACATCAGGAACGCGCGCACCGTGTCCGACCCGTAGCGGGCGACGAGCTCGTCGGGCGCCTGGACATTCCCGCGCGACTTGCTCATGCGGTTGTGATCGGCGCCAAGGATCTGGCCCTGGTTGCGCAGCTTCAGCGTGGGCTCGTCGAACGACAGGTGCCCCAGGTCGCGCAGCGCCTTGATGAAGAAGCGGAAGTAGAGCAGGTGCATGACGCCGTGCTCCGCGCCGCCGGTGTACAGGTCGATCGGCATCCACGCCGCCAGCTGCTCCGGCTCCCACGCGCGCTCCGCGTCGTGCGGCGAGCAGTAGCGCAGGAAATACCAGCTCGAGTCGATGAACGTGTCGAGCGTATCGGTCTCGCGCCGGGCCGGGCCGCCGCACTGCGGGCAGGTGGTCGCCAGCCACTCCGCGTGCGACTGGAGCGGCGAGACGCCGGTCTTCGCGAAGTCGACGTCCTCGGGCAGGACGACTGGCAGCTGGTCATCCGGCACCAGGACGGCGCCGTGCTCGTCGCAGTACACGATCGGGATCGGCGCGCCCCAGTAGCGCTGGCGGCTGACCAGCCAGTCGCGCTGCCGGTACGTCACGGCCGCACGACCCAGCCCCGACGACTCCAGCTGCTTCGTGATGGCGGTGATCGCCTCGGCCGCCGGCATGCCGGTGAACTCGCCGGACTCGACCAGCACTTCGTCCTCGGTGTGCGCCACGAACGCCTCGCCCGCTGGCAGCTCGCCGGAGTCGGGGGCGACGACGTACCGGATGGGCAGGTCGAACTTCCTGGCGAACTCGAAGTCGCGCTCGTCGTGGGCGGGCACGGCCATGATCGCGCCGGTGCCGTAGCCGGGCAGCACGTAGTCGGCGATCCAGATCGGGATCCGCTCGTTCGTCATCGGGTTGATGGCGTATGCGCCGATGAAGGCGCCGGTCTTCTCGCGCTCGGTGTTCATGCGCTCGATCTCGGTCTCGCGCCGGGCGTTGGCGACGTACGCGTCGACATCGGTCCTGCGGTCCTCGGTCGTGAGGGTCGCGACGAGCGGGTGCTCGGGCGCAAGGACCATGAAGGTGGCGCCGAAGACGGTGTCCGGGCGAGTGGTGAAGACCCGGATCGGCTCCACGTCATCGGCCTCGACCGGGAAGTCGATCTCGGCGCCCTGCGAGCGGCCGATCCAGTTCGTCTGCATCAGCCTGATCGGGTCGGGGTAGTCGATCGCACTGAAGTCGAGCAGCTCGTCGCTGTAGTTCGTGATCCGGAACCACCACTGCTCCAGGTCGCGCTTCTCCACGGGCGTGCCGCAGCGCCAGCAGCGCCGCTCCGGGCCCACGACCTGCTCGCGCGCCAGGACGACCTGGTCCTTCGGGCACCAGTCGACCGGCGCCTTGGCCCGGTAGGCCAGCCCTGCACGGAAGAACTCGCTGAAGATCCATTGCGTCCATCGGTAGTAGGCGGGGTCGCTCGTGACGACCTCGCGCGACCAGTCGAATCCGGCGCCCATCGACCTGAACTGCGAGCGCATGCGCTCGATGTTCGCTTCCGTCCACCTCGCCGGGTGGATGTTGCGGTCGATGGCCGCGTTCTCGGCCGGCAGCCCGAAGCTGTCGAAGCCCATTGGGAACATGACGTTCTCGCCGCGCATGCGGTGGAGCCTGGCCACGATGTCCGGCCCGGTGGCGGCGTACCAGTGCCCGATGTGCAGGTCGCCCGACGGGTAGGGATACATCGTCAGGACGTATTTCTTCGGGCGCGGGTCGTCGTCCCGAGCGGTGTTCAGGCCGTCGGCCTCCCATCGCTCGCGCCACTTCGCCTCGTAGGAGGCGGGGTCGAAGCGCTCGCGACGTCGCGCCGCCGGCTTTGGGGTCTGGGTCGTCATCGGTCCTTCCTCCTGGCGATCTCGCAGTCGACGACGTAGGGAATCTCGAGCGCCCCGGTCTCCACCGCATGGCGCGTCGCCAGCTCCCCGAGATCGGCGCGGAACGCCGTCAGCCGTTCCGGCGCCAGCGCCCGCACGTACGAGGCGGTGAACGCCAGGCCGATGAACTCCTCCGGGCTCATGGACACGCTGTGCCTGACCTGGAGGAACGTTGCCGCCTCGAACGCGCCGCTCTGCCGGAGCCAGACGCGCGTATCGGGATGTCGGCCGGGACCACGCGTCGAGGCGTCCGTGCCGTGGTCGTCGAGCAGGTCCAGGTAGGCACGCATGAACGACGAGGCGTTCGCGTCGCGAATGTTCCAGAACAGCGCGATCCCTCCGCCTGGACGCACGATCCGTCCCATCTCGCTCAACGCCCGCGCATGATCGAACCAGTGGAAGGCCTGTGCTGCCGTAGCCAGGTCGACAGACGCCGACACGAGGCCGGTCGCCTCAGCGCTGGCCTGCACGGTCGTTATTGCCAGGCGGGCCTCAGCGGACCGCGCCCTCAGGACGTCGAGCATCGGCTCGCCGGGTTCGACCGCCATGACCTGCCAACCGCGCGCGGCCATGGCAATGCTGGCGAGCCCCGTCCCCGCGCCCAGGTCTGCGACCACGGGTCGGTCGGGCAGCGCCAGCCGGGTCGCAATCACGCCGAACAGGGCATCCGGATAGCCCGGCCGATAGCGGTCATAGTCATCGGCCCAGGCGTCGAACGCCCGCCCTCGGTCGGCGGCCACCGCGTTCATTCGCCTTCCTCGGTCGCGAACCAGGCCATGAGCAGCTCGTCGCGGTACTCGTCGTTGGATCGGTACTGCTGGCGGCGCGTCCCCTCGCGCACGAATCCGCGGCGCTCGTAGACGGCGATCGCCCGCTCGTTGTCGGGGAAGACCCCGAGCGACAGCTTGCGCATCCCGCGCTCGCGCACCCAGGCCTGCGCGCCGGCGACCAGCTCGGTGCCGATCCCCACGTCGCGCCAGTCGGCCGCGATGCAGATGGAGAGCACGCCGATGTGCTCGGTCGCGCGCCCGCGATCGACGCTGACAAGCACGTTGCCGACCACGTCGCCGTCCGCCTCGGCCACCAGCACCAGGGACTCCTCGGCGCGGATCAGCTCGCCGATCCAGAACGCCTCCGACGGCTCGCTGACTGCGCCCGGGGTGGTGATCAGCCAGCGACCCTCGGTGCGGACATCGGCGAACAGGCGGGCCAGCGCGCGCCCGTCGGTCGGCCGTCCGGGCCGCAGCGTCCAGCGGCGGCCATCGTTGGCCGTCTTCGCCTGGCTGCCTCGCGTCTTGATCATCACGCAATCTCCGGACAACGACGAACCCCTCCGTCGTCAGGACGAAGGGGCTCACATCTTCGCGGTACCACCTGAGCTTGACCGATGAAAGGTGGTGGAGCTGGGGGGACTCGAACCCCCGACCCCCTGCATGCCATGCAGGTGCTCTCCCAGCTGAGCTACAACCCCACGCATTTCGTCGGTCCACTCGTCGGCGCCGCTATCGGAGCGCCACTCCGGCCGGACTCGTCGCCAGGCTGCTCGACGGGTGAGTTCCGCGCTCCTCGAACGCCGGCTTGCACCGATCCCGGCTCGCTCTGAACGAGGCGCAGCGCGTACTGCTCCCGCGTCAACGCGTCGGCGTGGAGGATATCACAGGGGTTGTTTGGGCCTCAATCGGCGGCGTCGTGCAGCCCTGGCCTGTGTGCGGTACGCGCGATTGATCGAGCACTCGACAGCGTGAGCCGCGCCGCTCGACGCAGCTTCTGCACGCGGGCACTCGATCCATCGCGCAGATGCAGCGCAGAATCTGCCTCAGGTGAAGAGCGCTCGATCCATCGCGCGGGAAGGGCTAGACAGGCGGTCCGGAAGGCGTATTATGCCATCAGGTTATTTAACTACCTAGCGAAGTATAGAGGGAGAGGACCGATGGCGACCGACAACGAAGCCTACGCGGCACAGGAGACGCCCGAGCCGTCCCCCGAGCTCCGGAGGCTCGACCGGTTGGTCGGCACCTGGGACGTAGCGGGCCCGACAGTGAAGGGCAGGGTGACATACGAATGGATGGAGGGCGGGTTCTTCCTCCTCCAGCACGTTGACCTCGAACAGGAGGGTCATCGGTCGAAGGGGATCGAGGTCATCGGTCAGCTCCGGCCGTTCGGCGAGTCGGAGCCGAGTGCCGACATCCGATCGCGCTACTACGGCAATGGTGGCGAGACCTTCGACTACACCTATGAGATCGAGGGCGACACGCTCACGATCTGGGGCGGGGAGCGCGGATCGCCCGCGTACTACCAGGGGGCGTTCGCTGCGGACGGCAATTCCAACTCCGGCGCATGGGTCTACCCGGGCGGCGGTGGCTACGAATCCACCATGACCAGGGTCAAGTAGCCCGACGCTCATGCAGACCGATCCACTCAGCACGACCTTCGCGGCGCTCGCCGACCCGACACGGCGCGCCATCCTGGCTCGCCTGGCCGACGGCGAGGCCACGGTCACCGAGCTGGCCGCGCCCTTTTCGATGAGCCTCCCGGGCGTGTCGAAGCACATCAAGGTGCTTCAGCGCGCCGGGCTGATCGAGCAGGGACGCGAGGCGCAGTGGCGGCCTTGCCGGCTCGAGGCGGAGCCGCTGAAGGACGTCGCCGCATGGGCGGAGCAGTTCCGGCGGAACTGGGAGGAGAGCTTCGCTCGCCTCGACGAATACCTGGTACATCTGCAGTCAAAGGAGAGGAACCGTGGTCGCAGCCGCACGGAACGAGACCGATAGCGCGCCTCGGGAGGCCACCATCGACCTCCCATCGGATGGAGAGACCGTGATCACCCGTGTCTTCGACGCGCCTGCCAGCCTGGTCTGGAAGGCGATGACGACGCCGGAGCACATCAAGCGCTGGTACGGCCTGCGCTCGCTCGAGACGACAATCGCCGAGTACGACCCCCGCCCCGGCGGCAAGTGGCGCTTCGTCCAGCGCGCGCCCGACGGTGAGGAGTACGCATTCTCCGGCGTGATCGCGAGGTCGATCCGCCCAACCGCGTCGTCAACACCGAGCAGTTCGAGGCGATGCCGGGCACCGAGTACGTGGTCACCACCACCTTCGTCGAGAAGGATGGGAAGACGACGATGATGTCGCACATGCGATACCAGAGTCGCGAGCACCGCGACGGCCACCTCCAGTCGGGCATGGAGTCGGGCATGAACGAGACCTTCCAGCGCCTGGACGAGGTCCTCGCCACGCTGGCCTGACCGCCGCTCCGGACCGATGCGGCCGCCGGGCCTCAGGCACCGGCGGCCGTATCGCGAGGGCCTTCCCGCGGATCGATGCCAACGGGATTGGCCTCGCAACCAGCGAACGCGCCGCCGGAGGCCCGCAAACGCCAGTAAGCGACATTCGCCCGACACTCCGCCAACCAGATTGGCCAGCTGACCGGCCGATCGGCGCTCGTTCGTCATAAGGCCAATGTGGCTAGAGTCGAGGGCCGCTTGACCCTCACGTTACGTTAGGCTCTATGGTCGTGTCGAAGGACGAACGAATGAGCTTGACGGTTGGCTCGGTCGCCCGGCTTGCCGGGGTGACCGTGCGGACGCTGCACCACTACGACGAGATCGGGCTGCTGAAGGCCAGCGGCCGGTCCGATGCCGGCTACCGCCGGTACGCGGACGCGGATCTCGATCGGCTGCAGCGGATCCTGTTCTACCGCGAGCTCGGGCTCGGACTGGACCAGATCAAAGACGTCATGACCGATGGCAACGCCGACGCGGTCGGCCACCTCCGGCGCCAGCACGCCATGCTGCTGGACCGGATCGGGCGGCTCGAGCGCATGGCGAGCGCCGTCGGGAAGGCGATGGAGGCACGAACCATGGGAATCAACCTGACACCGGAGGAGCGCTTCGAGGTCTTCGGCGAGTTCAATCCCGACGACTACGCCACGGAGGTCGAGGAGCGCTGGGGCGACACCGATGCGTATCGGGAGTCGGCCAAGCGCACGGCGCGCTACACGAAGGCCGACTGGGAGCGCATCAAGGCGCAGGGCCAGGGCGCGATCGAGCGCGTGGTCGGTGCCATGAACGCCGGCAAGCCGGCCGACAGCCCGGAGGCGATGGCCGGCGCGGAGGCGCATCGGCAGCAGATCAGCGAAGCGTTCTACGACTGCACGTACGACATCCACCTCGGGCTGGCCGAGATGTACCTCGCCGACGCCCGCTTCACGGCGACCTACGAGAAGATCGCGCGGGGGCTGGCGCAGTACCTCCACGACGCGATCAAGGCCAACGCCGCCAGTCAGGCCGGGTGATTGGCCCGCCCGCCCGGGATGGGATTCCCATCGGATTCTCATCCCGGGATCTCGATGCATGGATCCTGCGGCTCGCGCCGAGGATCCCACGCCTAACGACCGCCGCGAACCAGGTCAGACTTCTCATGGTGGCAATCCCGATAGGATTCGCGGCCCCGATCCGTGGCTAGCGATCTCCCATGAGTTCGATAGGAATCGGGGTCCGGAGCCGAGCTCGGCCTGCGATTCCCTATCAGCCATTCGCCGCAGGACTGCAAGGCGTCGAGTGCTGATCGATGGTGCCGAGGTCCACGCTCAGCGACGCGCGGAAACCCACGCCGCCATTCCCATGGTGCATAGCGGATCGTGAACCACGCCAAATGTGCCGTCAGCAGTCCACGGGTGAATGGCTGATCGAGAGCAGCCTCAGCCGGCCGATTCGAACCGGGACTTCAGCCGCGCCAGGGTGGCCTCGATGTCGCCGCCGGCGGCTGAGGCGATCATCGGCTCCATGAAGGACGTCAGCATCGAGCCTCGGATCTCCATGGCGAAGGAGAGATCGGTGGCTTCGTCACCGTCGGCCGGTGTGAGATCGAGCGTGGCGTGGACCTTCACGCCGCTCATCTCGCTGCCGATCGCCATCCGCCGCGGCGGCTCGTACTCTGTCACCGTCAGGGGCGCCTGCATCTGCTGGCCCATCAGCTCCCGCGTGACGAGGGCGGTGGCGCCGACGCGCATCTCCCCCTCGGACGTTCGGCGCGCGTCGGTAATGCCGGTCTGCCACTCGCTCAGCTTTTCGAGGTCCGACAGGTAGGCGAAGACCTCAGCCGGCGGAGCACCGATGACGATGCGCCGTTCAACCCGTTGCATCCGGCTACGGTAGCGGATGTCATGCTGCGCGCCGATGAGCACGCTGCGTCGCCTCGTTCGCGCCCTCGGCCTCCAGGCACTGGCCGGGCTCGCGGTCTGGACGATCATCGCGAGCGTCGCGGCCAACACCGACACTGCCGCCCTCGATCTCGTGACGATGCTCCTGCTGTTCGGGCAGCTCGTGATCGTGCCGCTCGGGCTGCTGCTCGTGCAGCCGGCCGGCCGGGGCGGCCGGCTGGCCGATGCGCTGGCGCGCGGCGGCCGATTCCTGTTCCGGATCGGCGCCGTGGCGGCAATCGCGGCGCTCGCCATCCCGCGTGGTGAGCTGTCGGCCGCGGTTGCCGCCGGCTATCTCCTGCCGGCGTTGCTCGTCGCGGCTTCGGCCACCCTGCGCGTGCGGGCGATGCGGAGCCCGTCCGACGCCGCAACCGTCGCCGCCGGCGCCTTTCTGGCCGCCGGGGCGCTCCTCTTCGTGCTTCACCGGCAGGACGTGGCGTTCGCCGGGTTCCCCGAGCTTGCCGTCCAGCTGACGTCCGTCCACCTCCACTTCGTCGGTTTCGGGCTGATGCTCATGGCCGGTGCGCTCGCCCGCCGCTCGCCCAGGCTCGGTGGGGCGGCGGTCGGACTGCTCGTCGCGGGCGTCCCGGCGAGCGCGATCGGCATGCTCGTTCATCCTGCAGTCGAGGTTGCGGGGGCAGTGGCCGTCACGGCGGGTCTCGCTGCGCTCGCGGTCGGGGCGTTCCAGATGCTCCACCGCCCGGGCGTCCCGGGTGACGCGCGCCGGCTGCTCCTCCTCGTGTCGCTCGCCACGTCGCTGCTCGTCGGCGCAGCCGCCGTGGCCTCGACGGTGGGCGCTCGCAGCGTCGACGTCGGCTCGATGGCTCGGATCCATGGCGGGTTCGCGGCCATCGGCGTCGTCTTCATCGGCCTCGTTGGCTGGCGTCTTGCGGACGGGCGATAGGGCAGCGGGCTAGTGCAGGATCTGGGACAGAAAGCGCTTCGTTCGCTCCTGCTGCGGCGTCTCGAAGATCTGCTGCGGCGGTCCCTCCTCGACGATGACGCCCTCGTCGAAGAAGACCATTCGGTTGGCAACGGCGCGGGCAAAGCCCATCTCGTGGGTGACGCAGATCATGGTCATCCCCTGCTCCTCCGCCAGGCCTCGCATGACGTCGAGCACCTCGCTGATCATCTCGGGGTCCAGCGCGGAGGTCGGCTCGTCGAAGAGCATGATCTTCGGCTGCATGGCCAGGGCGCGCGCGATCGCGACTCGCTGCTGCTGGCCGCCCGACAGCTGCGCGGGGTACTTGTGCGCCTGCTCGGGGATGCCGACCCGCTCGAGCAGCTTCATGCCGACCGCATCGGCGTCTTTGCGGGCGTACTTCCGAACCCGCATCGGCGCCAGGGTGATGTTCTGGAGCGCGGTGAGGTGCGGGAACAGGTTGAACGACTGGAACACCATCCCGATCTCACTGCGCACGGCGGCAATGTTGCGAATGTCGTTCGTCAGCTCGATCCCGTCCACCGTGATCGTGCCGCGCTGGTGCTCCTCGAGCCGGTTGATGGTGCGGATGAAGGTCGATTTGCCGGACCCCGAGGCCCCGAAGATCACGACGACCTCGCCGACGTTGACCGTCAGGTCGATGCCGCGCAGAACGTGGAGCTGGCCGAACCACTTGTGCACGTCGCGCGCGACGATGATCTCCCGATTCGTGGCCTGCTTCGTCTCCGCCACCGAATCGCTCATGGGTCCACCTCATTCACGGTCTCAGCCTGTTCCATCAGCGCGTTCCGACGCCGAGCTGGCGCTCCAGCCGGTAGCTCGCCTGCGACATGGCGTAGCAGAGGACGAAAAAGACGGCTGCGATAAAGAGGTAGACCTCCATCCTGGCACCCAGCGACTCCGGCTGCCCCAGCACGGCGCGTCCGACGTTCAGCAGTTCGAGCAGCCCGATGATAGTCACGAGTGTCGTGTCCTTCAGGAGGCTGATGAAGAGCCCGACGTTGGCCGGGATCACAGCCCGAAGGGCCTGTGGCAGAACGATAGAGATGTTCGTCTGGACGCCGGACAGGCCCAGGGCCTGCGCGGCCTCGACCTGGCCGGACGGGATGGATTGCAGGCCGCCCCGGACGTTCTCGGCCACGTACGCCGCCGAGAAGAGGCTGATCCCGCCCATGGCGCGCGCGACGCGGTCGAGCTGCCACCCTCCCGGCAGGAAGAGCGGCAGGATGAGGTCGGCCATGAACAGGATCGTCACCAGCGGCACACCGCGGATGAGCTCGATGTACCCGGTCGAGAGGATGCGGACCGCCGGCAGCCTGCTCCGCCGCCCGAGGGCGAGGAGCACCCCGAGTGGGAACGACAGGACGATACCGACCGCCGCCAGGAGGACCGTCAAGAGCAGTCCACCCCACTCGTTCGTGCCGACCGGCGTGAGGGGCGTTCCACGGAATCCGGCGATCAGGACGAAGGTGATTGGGAGCGACACCAACCAGGCACCCGCGAGCACGCGTCGGGGGATCCGGGCGCGCCGCCCGACGGCGTATGACACCCAAACCGCCGCAGCATTCGCCGCATAGGCCACAACGCCGAGGATGCCGATCGGCGAGAACGCGATCAGAATGGCGATCAGAGCCTGGACCGCGGATAGTGTGACGGCCAGCGTCCGTGTCGTGCGGCCGAAGGCGCCGGCACTGAGCCCGGCCAGGACCGACGGGATGGCCAGGCTGAGCCAGATGCGCCAGGCCAGGTCGCCGGGGTAGCGGCCGATGAGAAAGACGCGCAGGTTGTCCGTCACAACGCTCCAGCGAGCATCAGCCGTGGCCCACCCGCCGACCTGGATCCCCAGCCAGACCAGCGCGGCTCCCACAAGGACGGTGACAAACGCGCTGACCGGCCCGGAGAAGAGGTTGGCGCGGAGCCAGCCGATGGGGCCGATCGTGGTCGCCGGCGGAGTCAGGGTCTCGGCGGTCAACGCTCGATCACCTGGACGCGGCGGTTGTAGAAGTTCATGAGGAGGCTCGTCGCGAGGCTGATGACAAGGTAGGTCCCCATCACCAGGATGATCACCGGAACCGGCTGACCGGTCTGGTTCGACATCGTCTGACCGATCTTGAAGAGATCCGAGTACCCGACCGCGATCGCCAGGCTCGAATTCTTGGTGAGATTGAGGTACTGGCTGGTGAGCGGCGGCACGATGATGCGGAGGGCCTGCGGGAAGATCACCAGGCTGAGGACCTGACCCTCGGAGAGCCCCAGCGCGCGGGCCGCCTCGAGCTGACCGCGGCTGACGGCCTGGATGCCGCCGCGCACGACCTCGCCGATGAAGGCCGCGGTGTAGATGACCAGGCCGGTGAGCAACGCCGCGAATCCGGTCGAGAGCTCGACGCCGCCGCTGAAGTTGAACCGTCCGAGCACCGGCAGCTCGAAGGCCAGTGGCGAAGCACCGGCCGCGAACCATCCGATCACGGGCAGCCCGAGGGCGGCTACCAGTCCCATCGTACGCAGCCGACGAACCGGCCGGCCTGCATCGTCCCGCCGGCTCGCCACCATGCGCGTGATGACCACCGTCGCAATCGCCGCGACGCAGAACCCGAGCCAGATGGCGAATCCGTCCGTCGGAGTGGCGCCCGGAACATACAGGCCGCGCTGGTTGAGGAATGCGACGCTGCCGAGGGCGACCGACTCCTGCACGGGCGGAAGCTGGAGGAAGACGACGAAGAAGATGACGATGAGCTGGAGGAGGAGCGGCGTATTGCGGATGAGTTCCACGTAGCCCGCGGCGACGCGGCTGACGAGCCAGTTCGGCGAGAGGCGGGCGACGCCCACGCCGATGCCGAGGATGGTGGCCAGGATGATGCCGACCACGCTGACGAAGAGGGTGTTGAGCAGGCCGACCAGGAAGGCGCTGCCATAGCTGCTCGTCGCCGAGAACGGAATCAGGCTGTCATCGATCTCGAATCCGGCCTGGCGGCCGAGGAAGCTGAAGCCGAAGCCGAGCCCGCGCTCCTCCATGGCGGTCGCGAAGTTGCTTGCTGTGAAGGCAATGAGCAGCAGGACCGCGAGCACGACGACGAGCTGCGCGGCAACGCGCAGGACCCGGACGTCACGCCAAAGCGGGACCGCTCGCGCGCGACCGCCGCGGCTGGCAACCGCCATCTCTGGGCGATCCGAGCCTCGGGGCGGGACTCACTCCCGCCC
>JACCWY010000428.1 GCA_013697395.1 Chloroflexota bacterium
CGCCGCTGCGCGGGACGGCGGCGTCCGGGCTGTCCGGATCGATGCCGCGCGCGAATAACTGCTCGAGCGGTTCGTCGACGCCGGGTTGGCCGAGCCCACGCTTCAACAACGCAATCACGCTGAACGCCGGCAGGTGCCCCTCGTAGAAGACGATCGGGTTGCGCAACGCGATTGGCCGCGAGTAGTAGACGGCAGGGTCAATCAGATCAAACAGAGACCGGGAGCGCAGCCGGTTGCGCGCGTACCAGTCGACGAGGCCGGAACGGTCCATAACGTGAGTCATCTCGAGCGGGCTCAAGCGGCCCGTTTCCCTTTCCCCTTACGCACTGGCTTGGACGCCGCCTTTCGGCGCGGGGTTTCCGAGCCTCTTCTCGCGCCGGCTTGTCCGCCCCCTTTACCTTCGAGACTCGCACGCAGCCGGGCCATCAGGTCGATCACTTCCGCTCCCTTCGGGCCGGTGTCTCGCGCCAGCAGGCGCGGCTTCCTGCCTTTCAGCTTCGCCTCGATGATCCGCATCAGGTTGGTCTTGTATTCGTCGGTGTATTTCTCGGGGTCCCATTTCGCCTCGAGGTTTCCAATCAACTGGAGCGCCATTTTCAGTTCAGCCGGACGGATGCCGGTGGCTTTCGGAAAGCGGAAGTCGTCCAGGTCCCGTAACTCGTCCGAGAATCGCATCATCGTCAGCACGATGGCCTCGCCGATGGCTTCCACCGCTGCGAGGTGCTGGGCGTCACGGAGAATGATTTTGGCGATGCCAACACGTCCCGACTCCCGGATGGCTTCACGCAGCAAGGCATACGCGCGGTCGGCTCCCTTGCCCGGCTGCAGATAATACGGCGTTTCGAAGTACCGTTCATCTATCTCGTCCGGGCTGACGAAGTCGAGGATGTCGACGGTCTTCGTCTTCTCGAGGGCTGCGGTCTTGAAGTCGTCCTTCGACAAGACGACGAACTGCCCATTCTCGTACTCGTAGCCTTTGACGAGATCCTCCCAACCGACCGGTTTGCCCTCGACTGCGCACACGCGTTCGTAGTGAACGGGAGACTCATCCTTGGCGTGCAGCAGCCGGAACCGCGGACGATGGTCCCGCACCGCGCTGAACAACTCGACCGGAATATTCACGAGTCCAAACGCGATGGACCCTTTCCACATGGCTCTGGGCATGGCCCAGGGGCGTGCAGAAAGCGCGCCAGATACGGGGCGCCAGACGGCCGACGCGGGCTTTCGGTGGTCAGGACTCGCTCGGCAGAGCTAGAATGGATAAGGTCAAAGGGAAGTACGTTACGCTAGAGCGAAAGTGGCGGAACTGGCAGACGCGCCGGACTTAGGATCCGGTAGCCGAAAGGCTATGGGGGTTCGACTCCCCCCTTTCGCACCAGCCGAAGCGCATCTTTTTCCCCCGTCATCGCCGTTCAGTACCACTCATCACGACTCATGAAGACAGAGTTCATCGACGTGAACGACACGCGCAAGAACCTCGTCGTTGAAATCCCGAGCACGGTCGTCGATGCCGAGATTGACAAGGTCGCGCGTGACTACAGCCGAGCCGCCCGCGTGCCCGGCTTCCGGCCGGGGAAAGTGCCGGCCAAAGTGGTTCGCCAGCGGTTCCGCGATCAGATTCTTCATGACGTCGCCCACGGCCTGATCCCGCGCGCGGTGGACGAAGCGCTCCGCGAGCGCGGCGTGGAACCGGTCGACACGCCGGACATCAAGGACGTTGTCGTCGAAGAGGGGCAACCGCTGAAGTTCACCGCGACGTTCGAGACGGTGCCGGCGATCGAGCCCGGCGACTATGCGAGCCTCACG
This sequence comes from Chloroflexota bacterium, assembly GCA_013697395.1. Classification (GTDB taxonomy): domain Bacteria; phylum Chloroflexota; class Limnocylindria; order QHBO01; family QHBO01; genus JACDBZ01. Next base: position 1,807 of record JACCWY010000428.1, read on the forward strand.
CTGCGCCGACAGGAAGTGCGGGTCGAGGACGCGGCGGTGGAGGAGGCGCTGGAACGCCTGCGCGAACGCGCCGCGCGATTCGAGCCGGTCGTAGACCGCGGCATCGAACGGGGGGACTCGGTGCAGCTCGACCTGACGCGCACGGCGATCGCGCCGGTGGAGACCGCCGAGTCGCTCATCGTGATCCCCGGCGAGCCGGTGCCGCGGCCCGCGCCGCGCGAGCAGACCGACACGCACAGCAACGTCACCGTCGACATCGGCGCACCGGCGAATCCCCCGGGCTTCGACGAAGAACTGTCGGGGATGACG
>JACCWY010000477.1 GCA_013697395.1 Chloroflexota bacterium
GCACAGCACCACGACGAGTGGCGGCCGGACGAGCGGGCCTCCCGGGCCGCGGATTCGCTCCGCCAGCCGCCCCAGCTCGGCCTGGACGACCTCGGTCACCGCCGCACCCGCCGACTCCATCAGCGCGTCCTCGGGCAGGCCGAGCCCGTGGGCCGCCTCGTCGATGCGCGCCATCTCGTCGGCGCCGATGAGGACGGGAACGCCGCGCTCCGCGCGCGCGGCCGGATCGGTCACGGAGGAGCTAGAGGCTCTTGAGGTAGGCGACGATCGAGTCGATCTGCTCTGGGGAGAACTGATCGCCGAATGCGGGCATGCCGCCCCGATCGAGCCCCTCGGTCTCCGGTGTGGTCCCGTCGATCCAGATCGCGATCCAGTCGTCCGGATGGGCGGTGCCGAGCTCCTGGAGGTTCTCGCTGACCGGGCCGTCGTTGACGCCGAGCAGGCTGGGGAACTGGCCGGAGCCGGACAGCTCGGGTCCGTGACAGCTGGCGCAGCCGCCCTGGGATACCAGCGCCTCGCCGACCGCGGGGTCGGGCTCGCCGGAGGAAGCCGGTGACGAGCTGACACCCGGGATGGCGAACGCCGGGTTCTCGCCGACGAGGTTCGAGAGCAAGTACACGCCGCCGACGAGGAAGACGAACACGGTGAGGCCGATCGCCCACGGCGGTAGGCCGCCGGAGCGAGTCTCGATCGGGGTATGGACGGTCATCGGTCGTTCAGTGGCCCGCGGCGGCCGTCGCGGACGTGGAGCCGGAGGCCGGCACGGTGTATTCGACCGGGTCGCCGCTGGTGTACATCAGGAACAGGTTCACCACGAAGGCGAGCCCTGCGAGGGCGACCATCCCGAACCCGAGGAAGGCCGTGGCGCGATAGATCAGAAGCTGCTCGCCCACGGCATCGGGCGCGGTGCCCTGCGCCAGGAGGGAGCCCTCCGCCATGCCGCCGCCCATGAGGGCCAGGCCCGCCACCGTCGCGCCCCCAAAGGCCAGCCACAGCTGTGCGCCCGACAGGACGCCGCCGCCCCACGCCCGGCGCAGGATGCGCGGGAGGGCGTGCTCGGCCAGGGCGAAGGCCGCGAACGTGAACGCGCCGTAGGCAGCCCACAGGAATGCGCCGCGCTCCCAATCGGTCCCATCGATGAGCAGGCGGACGGAGCGCAGCGAGCCGATGGCGTCGAGCAGGCTCGCCCCCAGCAGGAACGCGAGCGAGATGGCCGCGAAGGGCACGGCGCCGGAGCCGAACAGGAGCGTCCAGCGTCCCTGCATGGTCTGGACGAGGTTGATGACGGTAAGGGCGGCGGGTACCAGCAGGAGCATGGTGGTCACGTTGCCGAGGCTGGTGATGGCGAACGGCACGCTCTGGTCGAGGAGCGTGCCCAGCCCCGCGAGCGGCGCCAGGAGGAGCCAGGTCACAAAGCTGAGCATGCCGATTCCCGCCGATGCCAGGGGCTGCCCGCTGGCGCGTGGGACGACGTAGTGGAGCACCGCGTACGCGACTCCCAGCAGCCAGAGGACCGAGATGGCACGCTCGACGAACACCGACGCCAGCGCCACCGGCAGCTCGCCCAGGTTGAGGAAGAGGTCGAGCAGGCCGATGAGGGCGTTCAGGCCGGTCAGGCCGGCGAGCGAGAGCAGCGCTACCGCGGCGAACCAGAGGCTCACGTAGCCGGTGCGGAGGCTCGCGACGGCGGTCACGAGGAAGCCGGCGGTCACGATGAGCGCACCGGTCGCCAGGCCACCGTCGATGAGCCACGGCAGCGCACTGAGTGGAGCGTTCGGCCCGAGGTCGAAGACGTACAGCGAGGCGATCCCACCGGCCAGCGCCATGTTCCAGGCGAGGAGGCCCAGCATCAGCAGCTTCTCCATGGCCATGCGGCGGCCGAGGAGTCGCGGCGTCATGAATGCCACCGCGGCAAACCCCGCATTCGTGAGCCAGCCGAAGACGGTTGCGTTGACGAAGGCGTACTCGACCCGGCGCTGGTCGAACTCGAAGCTGAATCCGAAGAGCAGGGGGAACGAGAACTCGACGCTGATGAGGCGCATGCCGATGGCCATCGCACCCAGTCCGGCAGCCACCGCCAGCCAGAGCGCCGCGGCGATGAAGAAGCCGGTGGCCGCACTGTCGGGACCGTCGGGAATCAGCGTGCGACGCCGCTTCGGCGGCTGGTCATACGGTCGCAGCTTCTTCGGGTTCACCGTCATCGGGGGCGTCGACCCTCCTGCGGGCTCGCTCTCGGACAAAGTTGGCCGCCGCATTGTACCGAACGCCGTTCGGGAGGCGGACCATGATGGCGGGACACCGGTCGATGTCGCCGGCAGCCATTCGTCGCACGAATGAGGAGGTGACCCACGGTGATCACGGAACTGTTTCCGATCGTCTCGACGCAGGACATGGGCCGCGTGCTCGGCTTCTACCGCGACCTCCTCGGTGGCAGAGTGGAATTCGAGTTTTCCGGGCCTGATGGCGATCCGGCGTACGTCGGGTTGGACCTCGGCGCGTCGCACCTGGGCATCGGGGTCAGCCAGACGCCCACCGGTGGG
>JACCWY010000478.1 GCA_013697395.1 Chloroflexota bacterium
GGTCAGGTGGCGGCGTGGGCGACGGTCCTGGGCCGACCGCAGGAGGTGCTCCTCCTGAGCCGGGCGCAGGGCTCCCCCCTCCGGGCGTAGGAGCGCCGGACCCTGCCGTGGTTCCGCCGGATACGAATTGGGAGCCGCCGGCAAATGCGGAGCCGCCGGCAAATGCGGAGCCGCCAACCGACGTCGGACCCTCGGCAGCTACGGAATCGCCGGAGAATGCCGAACCGGCGGTAGCCTCGGAGCTGCCACCAGGCTCCGAGCTCGCACCCGATGCAACGCCGGAGGGATCGGTCGGGGCACTGTCTGTCGCGGATGGTGCGGCGTCGTCACTGGGCCCCAGGGAAGGACCCTTGACCGATTCGATGCCCGCCAGCACACCGTCTCTCACTGCCTGGAGGCTTTGGCCGATATCCGGCTGGGCGGCGCCCAGCAACCCAGCGAGCCATATGGCGATGCTCAGCCCAATCACCCCGAAGGCGCTTGCTCCCAGGGCGTCATAGCGGATGGTGCGCTCGTGGCCGCCGACGTAAGCGGGCGTGACGGTGGCGGCCTGCGTCGGAGCGGCATCCGCAATCTCAATGGCCTGAAGTGAATCGAGCGCCGTCGCGGCGCGCAGGCACCCGTCGCAGCCGACTGCATGCAGCGCGAGATCCCGCGGTGGCTCGCCCGCTGCCCCGGAGGCGAGCCAGTCGTTGAACCGGTCGTGAAGGCTCGTCACGTCAATGCTCGCGCCGCGATCGCACGAATGCTTGTCACGAGCGGGCCTTCGCTCGCTGATTGTGCGTCGGGATTGCCTATCGCCCCTGCGGTCACTCGACGCCGGGCGCGCTGGACCAGCCGCTCGAGACGCTTGCCCTCCAGGCCGACGATCGTTCCGACGTCGCGCTGGTCGAGCTGCTCGACGGTTGTCGCGATGAGCGCGGCACGCTCCCGCAGGTTGAGCGCACCAAGGGCCGCGAAGCCCGCTGCGTCGACGCCGAGGCGTTCAAGAACGACGCCCGCACCATCCTGGACGCCGACAGACGCTCTGTCGCTCGCCTCTCGGAAGACGCGCTGACGGAGCCATGCCGCTGCTCTCTCTGGGTGGCTGAGCTGGATGACGCGTACGGAGCCGGCCGCGAGGGCGTCCGCAGCCAGTCGCGTTGCGCTCGCCTCATCTCCAAGGGTCAAGAGTAGAGCGAATCCACGAAGTCGGGGACCGTGCAATTCCCGGAACGCGGCTGGCCGCGATTCCGACGGCATGTCTGCGGCGGTTTCGGGATGGTAGTCCGAGGGCAACGGCATCATCCTGATCGGTCGAGTGGAGTCTGCTGCGGTTGTGATGAGTCTAGTACGGGTGCAGGATGGATGCCAAGGCAACCACGTGACGAGGGGAGGAACTTTGGAGGCTTACGAGCGAAACTTGACAACGTGGTAGAATGTGCCCGAGGTACTTGACAAACCCCTTGACACGCGCGAGGACCGCCGCGCGAGAGGTCCGCCGCATCACCACTCCGTCCGGCATCGTTGCCGAAATCAAGTCGAAGCTCCCGGTCGCCGATATCGTCGGTGAGACCGTCGCACTCAAACGCGCGGGGACCGTCCACAAGGGTCTCTGTCCGTTTCACGCCGAAAAGACGCCGTCGTTCATCGTGACGCCGGACCGCGAGACCTGGCACTGCTTCGGGTGCGGTGAGCACGGCGACATCTTCACGTTCCTGATGCGCCGCGACGGGCTCGACTTCCGCGAGGCGCTGGCCCGGTTGGCCGAACGCGCGGGCGTCGAGCTCAGCCAGCACACGGCCCGGGAGGACCGCCACCGGCGGCGCCTGCGGGAAGCGCTGGAGGCGGCGATCGCGTGGTACCGCGAGGTGCTGCTCCAGGCTCGCCAGGCGCATCGCGCTCGCACCTACCTGGCCGAGCGCGGTCTGAGCGACGAGACGCTCGAGCGGTTCGGCATCGGCTATGCCCTCAACACGTGGGAGGCCATGTCGAAGCGCCTTCGCGCAAAGGGCTTCACCGATGACGAGCTGAGCGGGGCCGGGCTCGCCAGCCCGTCGACGCGCGGTGGCGTCTACGACCGCTTCCGGGGACGAATCATCATTCCCATCCGGGACGCGTCGGGACGGGCCGTCGGTCTGGGCGGGAGGATCCTGCCCGAGGGCGAAGGCCCCAAGTACCTGAACTCACCCGCCACGGCGCTGTTCGACAAGAGCCGAACGCTGTACGGGATCGACCTCGCCAAGGGGGCGATCCGGCGCGAGAAGCTGGCCGTCATCGTCGAGGGCTACAGCGATGTTATGGCCGCCCACCAGGCGGGCTTCGTGAACGTGGTTGCCAGCCTTGGGACCGCGCTCACCGCAGGGCAGGTCGAGCTCGCCAACCGGTACGCGGACGCGGTCGCGCTGGCGTACGACGTGGACCTCGCCGGAGAGACGGCGACCCAGCGCGGCCTGCTCGAGGAGCTCGGGCCCGTCGTGAGCAAGGTCCGCGTCATTCGCATCCCGGCCGGCAAGGATCCCGATGAGCTGATCCGCACCGATCCGGACCAGTGGCGCAAGGCGGTGGCGGACGCCGCCGAGCTGCTGCCCTACTTCATGCAACGCGCGGCCGGCGAGGTCGACCTTCGCCAGGCGCAGGGCCGCAGCGGGTACACCCGGCGAATGCTCGATCTGCTGCGGCGGCTGCCCGACCGCGTGGAGCAGGATTCGTACGTGCCGCAGCTCGCCCAGCTCGCCGGCATCGACGAACGCATCCTGCGCGACGAGCTGTCACGCGGTGGAAGGCCCATCCCGATCAGGCCGGCGGTGGATGGCGCCACCCAGGCCGACGGCGAGACAAGACTGACCCCGCTCGAGCGCCAGGCACTCACCCTGCTGCTGCTCAGCCCATCGCTGGCCAGGGAGCTCGAGGTGGGGGAGCGGCTGCCGTTTCGCGATGAGTCGGCGCAGGCCCTGGGTGACGCCTGGCGAGAAGCCGTCGGCAGGGACGCCTCCCCCGACCTCGAGCAATTCGTGGCTGGGCTGGACGCGGCGACGGCCGATCTGGCGCTCAGCATGCTGGCCTCGGCCCGGGCCCGTGGCGCGCGGCCGGACACGTCGGCTGATCGGGAGGACCTGCGGGTCTGCCTGGTCCGGCTCCGCATCGCCCGGGTGAATGATCAACTTGCCGATCTCGAGGCGCTCATCCGGGCCGCCTCGGAAGAGGACGCCGCCGGCGACGTCGGCGAACTGGAACGAAGGGTCCACCAGCTGCACGAAACGCGACGGCAGCTCGAAGCTGAAATGAACGCGCCGGCGCTCGTCGCCGGCGAGAGGAGGAGTTGAGCGTGGCAACCACCACCACGACACGGCAGCGGCCCGTGGTCGATCCGGCCACGGAGCCGAGGAAGGCCGCAGGGCCCGCGAAGAAGGCGCCGCCGGTGAAGCCGGCGGCCACGAAGGCGGTCGGCCCAACGACGCCGGTCAGCCGTACGAAGGAGTCAACGACGAAGAAGACCACGACGCCCACCAGGACGACCGCCGCCAAGCCGGTCGCAGCGAAATCCGCACCGAAGTCATCGCCCGCGAAGCCCGCGGCGAACGCATCTGCGACGAAGGCCGCTCTGACGCCGCGGGCAACGACCGCGAGCACGACGGCACCCGCCACGAAAGGCGGCGCCAGGTCATCGGGCTCGAAGCCGGCCGCGAAGCCTGCGCGTGGGACTGCGGCGGGCGCCAATGGGTCCCGGGATGCCGAGGCACGGAGCGCGGCCGTCGCCGAGCTGCTGACCCGTGGCGGCGAAGAGGGCTTCATCACCCACGACCAGATCCTGGCGGCGATTCCAGCCCCTGAGACGGACATGGGCGCCGTCGAGGAGCTCTATGCCGCGGCCGAGGAGGCCGGCATCGAGGTCCTGGACGAGGCGAACCAGCCCACGCTCATCGGCGAGCCGGACGAGGTGGAGGAGCCCGCAGCCCCGGTCGCGGCCAAGGCGGTCGCCAAGCCCAGGGAGGGCGAGGAGGATCTCGAGGCGCTCGCAGCCGACCTGATCGGGATCGACGACCCGGTCCGGATGTATCTCAAGGAGATCGGCAAGGTCGCGCTGCTCACCGCCGAGGAAGAGGTCGTCCTGGCCAAGGCGATCGAGCTGGGTGAGCTGGCGGTCGAGGACCCCGCCCGCGCGCTCGTGAACCTGCACACGTGGGTCACCCTCGACACGGAGCCCAAGGCACGCAGCATGGCGGCAATGCGCGCCTTCGACCTGCCGAAGGAGTCGCCCCGCGTCACGCGCGATGCCATCGACTGGTGGGTCGGTCGCAAGCGCAAGACGATCGAGGTGCCCCCGGTCAAGCTGTCGAAGGCGCGTCGGGCGCCTAACCTCGACGACGAGGCCCGCACGCGGCTGATGGAGGCTGAGTCGATCCTCAAGGTTCTCGCGTCCGACGCAGGCCAGGGGCTCAAGGACGCGGTCCTGTTCGGATCGACGTACCGGTTCCGCTCCATCAGCCACGCGGGCGCTGTCGAGCTCATCGAGCTCGAGCACTGGGCGCGCGAGACGGCCCAGGAGATCGTGCGCGAGTACATCACCAGCGGGCACGACGCCGAGTACCTGCTCAGCCTCGGCTACGACCCCACCATCCCGCTCGACGTGCCGCTCGAGAAGCGGACCGGGCGCCTGGTGGAGCAGAGCACCGATGCGCGCAAGCGTCTGACCGAGGCCAACCTGCGGCTGGTGGTCAGCATCGCCAAGAAGTACATCGGTCGCGGCATGAGCTTCCTGGACCTGATCCAGGAGGGCAACATCGGCCTCATCCGAGCGGTCGAGAAGTTCGACTACGAGAAGGGCTTCAAGTTCAGCACCTACGCGACGTGGTGGATCCGCCAGGCGATCACGCGCGCCATCGCCGACCAGGCGCGCACCATCCGCATCCCGGTCCACATGGTCGAGACCATCAACCGGCTCATCCGCGTCAGCCGCACCCTGCTCCAGGAGCTGGGACGCGAGCCGAACGTGGAGGAGATCGCGCGGCGCATGAGCCGTGACGAGATCATCCGCGAGCTGCGCGACAAGCTCCAGCGCGAGCCCACCGAGCCGGAGGTCGACGAGCGCGTGGCCGATGGGCCGCAGACCGTCAGCCCCGAGAAGGTGCGCGAGATCATGAAGGTCTCCCAGGAGCCGGTCAGCCTGGAGACGCCGATCGGCGAGGAGGAGGACAGCCACCTCGGTGACTTCATCCCGGACCTCGCCTCGGTCGCGCCCGCGGACGCCGCGAGCCATCAGCTCCTCAAGGAGCAGGTCGAGGGCGTTCTCGCCTCGCTGACGCCTCGTGAGCGGCGCGTGCTGCAGCTGCGGTTCGGCCTCGAGGACGGCCGCAGCCGGACCCTGGAGGAGGTCGGCCGCGACTTCAACGTCACGCGCGAGCGCATCAGGCAGATCGAGGCCAAGGCGCTGCGCAAGCTGCGTCACCCGAGCCGCAGCCGGAAGCTGAAGGACTACCTGGAGTAATCGATCGGGCTTTGACCGGGTTCCGCGCGGAGGGGTATCATCCGCGCCGTCCCGATGAGCCTCGCCCGAGGCTCCGACATGCGTTCCGGCGTAGCTCAGTGGTAGAGCGGGCGGCTGTTAACCGCTTGGTCGTAGGTTCGAATCCTACCGCCGGAGCCATCCACCCTGTGGTCGGAACGTGTTCTGCGGATGCCCCCGTCGTTTTGCGCCGCGCGAGCGAGTATGTGACTAGACGGTCACATGTCACGGGAACGGAGGGTCCGTCAGGGGCGTCTGTGAGGGCATGATCCATGGAACCATCGCTGTTCTGCTCGGCCTGGGCGCATTGGTCGGCTGTCAACCGCCCGGCGATGGAGACCTCGCCATCCTGCGCGGGATCGTCGTGGCTGGTCCGACCTGCCCGGTGGTGCGCGATCCGCCAGATCCGGCGTGCGAGGACCGTCCCGTCGCGGGTGCCGAGATCGTCATCCTCGATGCCCGAGGCGACGAGGTGGCCCGCGTGCGCACCGACGAAGCCGGCATCTTCACCGCAGAGCTGCCGGCGGGGGAGTACCGGCTCTCACCACGGCCGATCGAGGGCCTGCTCGGGACGCCGACAGCGACCGATATCGTGGTGGTGGAGGGTCTGGATCCCGAGCCCGTGACGATCACCTACGACACGGGTATTCGCTGAGGGCTAACGCTGGGGCCTATCGCACGTTAGTACCTTTGAGCCGGACACTGCGTTGGCGGCATTGCCGCCAGGGCAGCCGCAGTGTCCGGCGGCTTCGTGCCCGCCGTCAGCCCCGCCGCTCGTGCCAGTCCGGGTCGACGGGCGCGGTCGGCCCGACATCTCCGAAGGTCGGCACCAGGCTCCAGCCCATGATGCCCATGGCGATGCCGAAGATGAGCAGCATTGCCGACCCGGCTGGCTCGTAGGTCAGGAACCAGTAGACGGCCGCGACCGTGATCACGAGCGCCGGGATGGCCAGGTACTTCACGAGCGTCATGCCGTCATCATACCCAGATCCGCTTCAGACGACCCAGCCACAGTCGGTTCTGCCGACCGGGCCGGTGGACAGGGCATGGCCAGGGCGGGTCCCGTCCTCGGGGGCGTGGGCCCGAACGAGTGGTCGAGTCCCCAGCAGGCGGTCGGCACGGACGAGCGTGGCGCGCCGAATGCGGGGATCGCTGACCGGGGAGCCTGCGTCCGATGGTTCGCTCGCAGTCGGCATCGAGCTTGCCCGGTCTGCGGCACGGGCGGTGACGACCGAACCGTCCGGATAGCTCAGCCACAGCCCGCGAAGCCTGGCAATGAAGTGCTCGGGCATCCCCGGCACCAGCAGGTCCACCATCCCGCTCCCGCTGCGACGATATCCGCGTGGCCGCTCGTCGGCCTGGACCCGGTCGACGAATGCGCGCGTCAGCAGCTCGTCGACCGCAACGCGAATGGCCTCGGGGGCCTCCACCTGGGAGCGGCCGCCGCGAAAGGTCGCCCGGCCGACCACCTCCGGTTCGGTGCTGCCGCGGGGGGTTGCGAGGAGCTCGTACGTGAGCGTGTCGTCGGTCCGTGGGTCCGCAGTGCGGTCGATCACCGGGCGAGGATAGCGCAGCGGGTGGTACCGGTGCCGCCTCCGGCGGCGCATCCGCGGGGTCGGCTAGAATCGATCGCAGGCCGGGTTTGAGCGAGGAGAGGCAGCGGTGAGCGAGGTCGACGAGTCAGCGTACCGCGGGATGGTGGCCGAGCAGAACGACGCGCAGGTCGACACCTGGGCGGCGGACCTCTTCATCGACTTCGCGAAGCGGCTGGGGGTGGGGACCGCCATCGCCGCCTTCTGCGAGTCGACCGGGCTCGACGCCCGCGGCTTCCAGCGGGCGTTCATGGTCGGTGGAGGACCCGACCACGTCGTGGGAATCGACACGGCGGGATCCCTGGCTGCGCCGATTTTCGAGCTGCCGAAGGCCATCGCCGGCCTGCGGCGCATCGATCCGGGCGCGAGAGCGAAGCTCGTGGACTTCCTGGTCCGCCACCGCGTGGTGATGTCCTACACGGCGTGACCGGGAGGGGAGGCTACTCCTCGCCTTCCCGATGCGGAGCGCCCGCCCGCATGATCGCGATGGCGTTCTCGATCTTCAGCTTCGTGATCGTCAGGTGCTTGGCGAAATTGGCGCGATTGACCTCGGGAATCTGTTCCATCACCTCGGGCCTCCGCAGGATCTCCACGAGGTCGTCGACTCCATCGGCCAGCTTCGAGCGGGCGCCCATGAGGGCATCGTCCGCCTGCTTCGACTCGACGGCCTGGCCGGCGACGGTCTTGGCGCGGCGCCTCGTGACGGGCGCCGCGGGCGCATCCTCGCGGGCATTTCCGCCGCCCGTGATCACCCGCAGCCTGGCGAGGCTCAGCTCACCAGCGGCGATCCGCTTTGCGAGTCGACGACGAGTCCGCTCGTCGGTGATCTTCATCAGCTCGTACGCATGGCTGATCGTGTCTTTGCGCAACGACACGAGCTCGCGGACGTCTGCCGGTGCATCCGAAAGGCGCAGTCGGTTCTCGATGTAGCCCTTGTCCTTCCCGACCTTCTGCGCGAGCTGACGGACCGAATAGCCGAAGGCCTCGGTCATCCTCCGGAACATCGCCGCCTCTTCGAGCGGCGAGACGTCCTCGCGCTGGAGATTCTCGATGATGCTGACCTCGAGCGCCGTGACCTCGTCGAAGTCGACGACGATCGCGGGGATCGTGTCGCGCCCAGCCATGCGCGACGCGCGCCATCTCCGCTCGCCGGCGATCAGCTCGAACTGCGCCCCGCTTGGTCGCACGAGAATCGGCTGCAGAACGCCGTGCTCCCTGATCGAGTCCGCCAGCTCGGTCAGCGACTCCTCGTCGTACGAGAGCCGGGGCTGGGCCGGGTTCGGGAGGATCTTGCCGACCGGCACCTCCCGGATCTGGGCGTGCGTCCCGCGGGACTCGATGAGCGAGACGATCCCGGGAGCGAGGTCGGTGTGCTGGGCCTCGTCGAACAGGCGATGGATGTTCTGCTGGAATGCGGGTCGCTTGTCAGCCAAGCTCGATCACCTCCTGGGCCAGGTCGCGGAATGCGCGAGCCGCCGCCGAGCTGGTCGCGTACTCGGTGACCGGCTTGCCGGTGAGCGGCGCCTCGCCGAGCTTCACCGTCTGCTTGATCATCGTGGTGAAGACCCGGTGATCGCCGAGCTCGCGCAGGTTCTCGAGCATCTCTCGCGCGAGGACGGTCCTCCCGTCGAAGAAGGTCGGCAGCAGGCCGAGCACCTCAAGATCATGGTTCAGCTTGATCTTGATCGTGTTGATGACCTTGATCAGCGCGGTGAGGCCCTTGATGGCGTAGTACTGCGTCTGCACCGGGATGATGACCCGGTTGCTCGCCACGAGCGAATTGATCGTCAGGAGCCCCAGCGTCGGCGGACAGTCGAGGATGATCACGTCGTACTGCCGCTCGGCCCACCCCGCCAGCGCATCGCGCAGGACCATCTCTCGGCCGATGGCCGTGAACAGCTCGACCTCGGTCGACGCCAGCTCGAGAGTCGCCGGTGCGGCCCACAGTCCCGGCGTCCCGGTGTCGCGCACGATCTCATCGAGCGACACCCGGTCCTCCGACAGGACGTCGGCCATGGAATGGCGCACATCCGAGAGCGAGATGCCGAGACCCACCGTCAGGTTGGCCTGGGGGTCCATGTCGACGCACAGGACGCGATAGCCGCGTTCGGCCAATGCCCCGCCGAGGTTGATGGAGCAGGTCGTCTTGCCGACGCCGCCCTTCTGGTTCGCGATCGAGATTACCTTGGTCAACGCATCACCATTGTGCGGCTGGACTCCGGTTGTGCATCGCGTCAGCGACGTCTCGATGATAGGCCGAAGCACGCGCATCGGTCCATCCGAGTTGTCCACAACGTGGAGAAAACGCCCCGTCGTTGTGCAAAGACATCGGTCTATACTCGAAGTTGTCCACCGTCGGCCTGCGGGCCCGTAGCTCAATGGTCAGAGCAACCGGCTCATAACCGGATGGTCGCAGGTTCGATTCCTGCCGGGCCCACCAGTCGCCAACCCCAAGGAGTCCGTCCCGTGTCGACCGCCGACAAGCTCGAACGCCTGCGCGTGCTTCGCGAGGAGGCGCGGCAGGGTGGGGGCGCACGGCGACTGGAGCAGCAGCATGCGCGCGGCAAGCTTTCCGCCCGAGAGCGCCTCGACCTGCTTCTCGACGAAGACAGCTTCACGGAGCTCGATGCATTCGTGACGCATCGAGCGAGCGAGTTCGGGCTCGAGGATGAGCTCTACCTCGGTGACGGCGTCGTCTCCGGGTCCGGGAAGATCGACGGCCGGCTCGTCTTCGTCTACAGCCAGGACTTCACCGTCTTCGGCGGGTCGTTGTCGGAGGCGCATGCGGAGAAGATCTGCAAGGTGATGGATCTCGCACTGGAGAACGGGGCACCCGTCATCGGTTTGTCGGACTCCGGCGGCGCGCGGATCCAGGAGGGCGTCGCGAGCTTGGGCGGCTACGCGGAGATCTTCCTGCGCAACACGCTGGCGTCGGGGGTCGTGCCGCAGATCTCGCTCATCATGGGACCGTGTGCCGGCGGCGCCGTGTACTCCCCGGCGATCACGGACTTCGTCGTCATGGTCGACGGCACCAGCTACATGTTCGTCACCGGACCGAATGTCGTGAAGCCGGTTACGCACGAAGAGATCGATCTCGAAGGTCTCGGCGGCGCGCGGATTCACAATGAGACGAGCGGGGTTGCACAGTTCCTGGCGCCGGGAGAGCCGCAGGCGCTCGACCTCGCGCGACGGCTCATCGGCTACCTGCCACAGAACAACATCGACGCAGCACCCCGTCGTTCGGAGTGGTCCGAGCCGACCCTCGCCGGTACGGCGCTCGACGCGCTCGTTCCCGATTCGCCGAAGCAGTCCTACGACATGCACGCGGCGATCGGCGGGATCGTCGACGCCGACTCGTTCACGGAGGTGCACGCCGGGTTCGCGCGCAACATCATCTGCGGGCTCGCCCGCGTCGAGGGCCGCAGCGTCGGAATCGTCGCCCAGCAGCCCGAGGTCCTGGCGGGCGTCCTCGACATCGACGCGTCCGACAAGGCGGCGCGCTTCGTCCGAACCTGTGACTGCTTCAACATCCCGATCATCACGCTGGTGGATGTGCCCGGGTTCCTGCCCGGCGTCGACCAGGAGCACCGCGGCATCATCCGCCACGGCGCGAAGCTGCTCTACGCGTATTGCGAGGCGACCGTTCCGAAGGTCACCGTCATCACGCGCAAGGCATACGGCGGCGCGTACGACGTCATGAGCAGCAAGCACGTGCGCGGTGACATGAACTATGCATGGCCGACAGCGGAGATCGCCGTCATGGGCGTCGAGGGCGCGGTCAATATCATCTTCCGCGAGCAGATCGCCGCCGCCGCCGACCCTGCGGCCGAGCGCGTCCGGCTGGTGGCGGAGTACGAGGAGCGTTTCGCCAATCCGTACGTCGCAGCGTCGCGCGGCTACGTCGACGAGGTGATCATGCCCTCGGAGACGCGCAGCCGCATCGCGGGCGCACTTGGCATGCTGGAGCACAAGCGCCAGGCCGTGCCGCCCAAGAAGCACGGCAACATTCCCCTCTAGGGAGAAGGCTGTCTTTGCGCACGGACAGACCGATGCCTCAGTTCGACCGGCTCCTGATCGCCAATCGCGGCGAGATCGCCATCCGCGTCATCCGCGCCTGTCGTGAGCTGGGCATCTCGCCGGTGGCTGTCTATTCGGACGCCGATGTCGACGCCCTGCACGTGCGCCTTGCCGACCGCAGCGAGCGGATCGGCCCGCCGGCGCCTGGTGAGTCGTACCTGTCGATCGAGGCGATCGTCGACGCCGCCGTGCGGAGCGGCGCGGCCGCCGTCCACCCGGGATACGGCTTCCTGTCCGAGAACGCGGCATTTGCCCGAGCTGTCACCGGGGCGGGACTGGTTTTCGTCGGTCCTCCGGCCGCCACGCTCGAGGCGCTCGGAGACAAGCTTGCGGCGCGGCGGAGCGCGGCCGCGGCCGGCGTCCCGATCGTCCCGGGCACGGAGCTGGCGATCGAGGTCGGGGACACGGCCGACCTGGCGGCCGTCGGGTTCCCGCTCTTGCTCAAGGCCGCGGCCGGCGGCGGGGGGCGGGGCATGCGGCGGGTCGAGTCGCCGGAAGGCGTGCCGGATGCGCTGGCCGCCGCACGCCGCGAGGCGCTTTCCGCCTTCGGCGACGGGACGATCTACGCGGAACGCGTGATCGCCACTGCGCGGCACGTCGAGGTGCAGCTGCTCGGCGACCGGCACGGGGGCCTCGCACTGCTCGGCGAGCGCGAATGCAGCATCCAGCGGCGCCACCAGAAGCTCGTCGAGGAATCGCCCTCCCCGGCGGTCGACCCCTCAACCCGCGCTGTGCTGCTGGAGAGCGCCCGCCGCGTCGCCGGGAGCGTGGACTTCCACAACGCGGCCACGGTCGAGTTCCTCCTGGACGCGGACCGGAACCACTATTTCCTCGAGATGAACACCCGTCTGCAGGTTGAGCACGGCGTCACGGAGCAGGTCACGGGGCTGGACCTGGTGGGCTGGCAGATCCGGGTGGCGGCGGGCGAACGGCTGCCGGACGGGGTGCTCCAGCCCGCCTTCCGCGGGCATGCCATCGAGGTCCGGCTGTATGCCGAGGATCCGTACGCCGGCTTCCAACCGACGGCGGGCCGGATCACGGCCTGGCGGATGCCGCAGGGTCCCGGCGTTCGGGTCGACGCCGGCGTCGAGGCCGATACCGACCTGCGTCCGGAGTACGACCCGCTGCTCGCAAAGCTGATGGTCCACGCGGAGGACCGGCCGGCCGCCATCGATCGGCTGCGGCGCGCGCTCGACGAGACGGTCATCGGCGGGGTCCAGACCGATGCCGGCTTCCTTCGCTGGCTGGTCGACGACGATGCATTCCGTGCCGGGGACTACGACACCGGGCTGATCGCCGACCGCTGGGGTCACGGACCACCGCTCGACGGTGACGACGCCCGCCTCGTGGCCATCGCCGCCCTCGCCGGACGCGCAGCGGCCCAGGACCTCGCCACGGCGGCCTCCACGCCGACCGATGACGCGTCGGCATGGGGACGTACGGCACGGCACGAGGCCCTGCGACGATGACCGACCGCGAGGTCCGCATCGGCGACGAACGCGTCATCCCGGCCGAGGGCTGGCGCCTCGAGCTCAGCGATCGTGCGCGGGGGATCGGCCAGCTGACCGATGGGCGAATCCGGGTGCCGGTCCTGGTGGAGGGCGCCGGGACGGATTGGGCCGTCACGCTTCGCGGGCGGCGGGTGCCGGTCACCGTCCGCTCGTGGCGGGAGCGGATCCTGGCGGAAGCCGAGACGGCGGCCGCCGAGCACAGCGGTCCGGTCGAGGTGAAGGCGACCCTGCCCGGCCTGGTGGTCGCGGTTGCGGTGGCCGTGGGGGACGAGGTGGCCGAGGGTGCGGCGCTGCTGACGGTCGAGGCGATGAAGATGCAGAACGAGGTGCGGGCGCCACGCGCCGGCAGGGTCGTCCACATCGCAGTGGCTGCCGGCCAGGCCGTCGCCACCGGCGCATCCCTCGTGCGCCTGGAGTAGCCGCCGCCTGCGCCGGGGATCAGCCGCGGCACGGCTACAATCGGTGGCCCATGACTGACAGCGCCGCCTCGGAGGCCCGCCCGTATCGGTCCACCTCCGGCATCGAGATCAAGCCGGTGTACGGGCCGGGCGATCCCGACGGCTTCGACGCTTCAACGCAGCTGGGCGAGCCCGGCGGCTACCCGTACACACGCGGCATCCATCCGACCGGCTATCGCGGCCGCCCGTGGACGATGCGGCAGTACGCCGGCTTCGGTTCGGCCGAGGAGACGAACCGACGATTCCGGTACCTGCTCGACCGCGGCCAGACAGGCCTCTCCGTCGCGTTCGACCTGCCGACCCAGATCGGCTATGACTCGGACGACCCGATGGCGGCCGGCGAGGTCGGCCGGGTCGGGGTCCCGATCGACTCGACTGACGATATGGAGACCCTCCTCGACGGCATCGACCTCGGCCAGGTCTCGACCTCGATGACGATCAACGCCACCGCGTCGATCCTGCTGGCCCTGTACGAGACGGTCGCCCGCCGGCGAGGGAGCGATCCTCGCCGGCTGCGCGGCACGGTCCAGAACGACATCCTCAAGGAGTACATCGCGCGCGGGACGTATATCTTCCCGCCCGGACCCTCGATGCGCCTCGTCACGGACACCTTCGCCTACTGCCGGGCCGAGCTTCCCAAGTGGAACACGATCAGCATCAGTGGGTACCACATGCGCGAGGCCGGGGCGACCGCCGTCCAGGAGGTCGCCTTCACAGTGGCCAACGCGATCGCGTACTGCGAGGCGGCCCTTGCCGCCGGGCTTGTCTTCGACGAGTTCGCGCCGCGCCTCTCCTTCTTCTTCGCTGCCCATGGCAACCTCCTCGAGGAAGTTGCCAAGTTCCGGGCCGCACGACGGGTCTGGGCCCAGGTCGCACGCGAGCGGTTCGATGCGCGGGAGCCCCGCAGCATGGCGATGCGCTTCCACGTTCAGACCGGCGGGTCGACGTTGACCGCGCAGCAGCCCGACGTCAACGTGGTCCGCACGACCCTCCAGGCGCTGGCCGCGGTCCTCGGCGGGACGCAGTCGCTCCACACGAACGCGCTCGACGAGGCGCTCGGGCTGCCGACGCCCGCAACCGCCCGGCTGGCGCTCAGAACGCAACAAGTGTTGAAGAGCGAATCGGGGGTGGCCGACACCGTGGACCCGCTGGCCGGCTCGTACTACGTCGAGAGCCTGACCGGCGAGATCTTCGAGCGTGCCATCGCCGAGATCGCCGCCATCGACGCCCGCGGCGGGACGATCGCCGCCCTTGCCGCCGGGTACCAGCCCGATGCCATCGGCGACGCCGCGTACGACGTCCAGCGCGCGATCGAGGCAGGAGACCGGATCATCGTCGGCCTGAACGCCTTCAGTGATGAGGGTGACGAGCAGCGCCCCGCCCCGCAGCCAATCGACCCGGAGCTCGAGGCGCGGCAGGTCCAGCGCATTGCCGAGGTCCGCGCGCGCCGCGATGCGAGCGCCGCAGCCGGCGCCGTGCAGGCCCTCGAGTTCGCGGCGTCCGGCACGGAGAACGTCGTCCCGCGCATTCGCGCCTGCGTCGAGGCCGGCGTCACCCTCGGTGAGATCGCCCATGCCCTGCGCCGGGTGTGGGGCGAGCATCGCCCGTGAGCGCGGGCGGACGGCTCGGGGCGATCCACCACGTCGCGATCGTCGTGCGATCGATCGACGCGTCGCTGCCCCGCTACCGCGAGCTCTTCGGGCTCGACCCGGAAGCGGACCCGGTCGCCTTTGCCTCGCAGCGTGTGCGGCTGTGCTTCCTTCCGACGGGCCCGGAGCCCGCGGCCCGCATCGAGCTGGTCGAGCCAATGGACGATGACAGCGGAGTGGCGCGCTTCCTTGCCGATCGCGGCGAGGGCGTCCACCACCTGTGCTTCGTGACCGACGACCTGCCGCGCGAGCTCGAACACCTCGTCGCCCGGGAGGCGGAGCTGATCGACACCGAACCACGCCCAGGGGCCCACGGCACGGTCGCGTTCGTGCACCCGCGGACGCTCAACGGTGTGCTCTGGGAGCTCCTCGAGCCCGGGGCCGGCTGATCAACCAGCTCCGCCGATGTCAGGCGTCGCAGGTGAAGCCATAGCGGCCGCCCGACAGCTGCTCGCGAGCCTGCGCGTCGACGGTGCGGGCCACCTCGAGGTCCTCTTCGACCGGGCCCTCGTCGAGGGCCGCCGCCCCATTCGTGAGGGTGATGATCTGCGCGCCGATCAGCTCGTCGAGCGGCCGGCCCGGCGCCCATTCCGGCAGGCCGGCCACGGCGGTGCCGGCGGCATCGACCCGCTCCTCTAGCTCGGCCCTCGCCGCATCACGTCCAGCCGGGTCGTCGCGCACCGCGACGCCGCGCTCGAGCGCATCGACCCCGGCGGCCAGCTGGGCGAAAGCCTCGCAGACCGCCGTGCGATACGCGCTCGGAGCCGGGTTGCGGCCGGGGTCGTCGCGCAGGTACCCGACCAGCGCGACGGAGCCGACGATGACGAAGAGCGCGATGGTGAGGCCCCAGCCCCAGCCGGCCAGGCGGAAGAGACCGACGCCACCGGACCGATCGGGCCCTTTGCCGCGCTCGGATGGCGGGCGAGGCGGGGAGTAGTCGCCCCTGTCCCGGGCCGGCGGATCGGGCCTGGTCACCGCGTGGCGGTGCGCTACCGGACGCCGACGTCGCGCAGCAGCTGCGGGATGTGGGACGGCGAGTCGGCGACGCGGATCCCGGCTGCCTCGAGCGCCGTCCGCTTCGACTCGGCCGTGCCGGCACCGCCCGAGATGATTGCGCCGGCGTGGCCCATCCGGCGCCCGGGCGGCGCGGTGCGCCCCGCGATGAAGGCCGCCATCGGCTTGCGAACCTCGCGGGCGCAGAATTCGGCCGCTCGCTCCTCCTCCTCGCCGCCGATCTCGCCGATCATCACGATCGCCTCGGTCTCGTCGTCCTGGTTGAACATGTCGAGCACGTCCACGAACGTCGTCCCCACGATCGGGTCGCCGCCGATACCGACGGTGGTCGTCTGGCCGATGCCCGCAGCGGTCATGGCCTGCACCACCTCGTAGGTCAGGGTGCCGGAGCGCGAGACCAGGCCAACCGAGCCGCGGACGTGGATGTTGCCCGGGATGATGCCCACCTTGGCCTCGTCGACGCTCGTCAGGCCGGGACAGTTGGGGCCGATGAGCCGGACGCCCTTCTGCTTCAGGACGTGATAGACGCGAAGCATGTCGAGCACGGGGACTCCCTCCGTGATGCAGATGACGAGGGCCAACCCGCCGTCGGCGGCCTCGAGCATCGCGTCGGGGGCGAACGCCGCCGGGACGAAGATGCAGCTTGCATTTGCGCCGGTCTGCTCGACCGCCTCCGCCACGGTGTCGAAGACCGGCACCCGGCCGTCCAGCGTCGACTGGCCGCCCTTCCCTGGCGTGACGCCGGCGACGATGTTCGTCCCGTACTCGAGCATGGCGGTCGAGTGGAACGCGCCCTCGCGCCCGGTGACGCCCTGGACCAGGAGCCGGGTGTCGCGGTTCACGAGGATGCTCATGCCGTTCGTCCCTCGGCCGCCGCCACCGCCTTCGCCGCCGCGTCGTCCAGCGAGTCGGCCGTGATCAGGTTCGCCTCGGCCAGGATCGGCTCCGCCTCGTCGGCGTTCGTGCCGACGATGCGGACGACCATCGGCACGTCCCGGGTCAGCCCGGCGCGGGCCTCGACGATGCCGCGGGCGACCTCGTCGCCGCGGGTGATGCCCCCGAAGATGTTGATGAGGATGGCCTTCACGTTGGGATCGTCGAGGATGATCCTGAAGGCCGCGGCCACCCGGTCGGCCTTCGCGCCGCCGCCGATATCGAGGAAGTTCGCCGGCTCGCCGCCTGCCAGCTTCACGAGATCCATCGTCGTCATCGCCAGCCCGGCGCCATTGACCATGCAGCCGATCGTGCCCTCGAGCTTGATGAAGCTGATGCCGGCCTCGCGGGCCGCGATCTCGGACGGCTCCTCCTCGTTCAGGTCGCGCATCGCTTCGAGGTCGGGATGGCGGGGGAGCGCCGAATCGTCCAGCACGATCTTGGCGTCGAGCGCCAGCAGCCGGCCGCCATCGGTTACCACCAACGGGTTGACCTCCGCCAGGTCCGCATCGGACTCCATGAATGCCGCGTGCAGCCCGCGCAGGAGGGCCGCGAAGTCGTTCCGCAGCTCCGCCGGGATGCCCAGGAAGAACCCGACGCGCCGTACCTGGTGCTCCTGCAGGCCGATCAGCGGGTGCAGCCTCAGCCGCAGGATCGCCTCGGGGTTCGTCTTCGCCGTCTCCTCGATCTCGACGCCGCCCTCCGCCGAAGCGATGACCGTGATCGCCCGGGTCGCGCGGTCCAGGATGAGCCCGAGGTAGGACTCGTGCGCGATCTCAGCGGCGGGCGCCACGAGGACGGTCTTGACCGTCGTGCCCTTGATGTCGAGGCCGATGATCTCGCGAGCCCGGTCGGCGGTCTCATCGGGGTTGGCGGCGAGCTTCACGCCGCCCGCCTTGCCGCGCCCGCCCACGAGCACCTGCGCCTTGACGACCACCGGGCCGGCGATGTCGGCCGCGGCGGCGCGCGCCTGCTCCGGCGTGGTGGCCGTCGCTCCGCCCAGGAGCGGCACGCCATGGCGCGCCAGGATCTCCTTCGACCGGTACTCCTGGAGCTTCAATCTGATCTCCTGCGTGGCGGCGCCCATCCGCCCTGGCCAGCTGTCGGGCCGCCGCTGGGCCGCCAGATTGTACCGGCGCGCCGATGAGCACACCGGTGCCTCTGTCCCGCTGACCTCTCGGCGCAGCTCGCCGCATCTGTCTAGACTTCGACGCCGTACGCCGACGCTTTGATCGGCCGCACGAGGTGCATCCGTTGAGCTACGCCGTCACCCTCATCCCCGGCGACGGCATCGGCCCCGAGCTGGCCGAGGCCGCGAAGCACGTGCTCGAGGCCACCGGCATCGGCTTCGAATGGGACGTCCAGCAGGCGGGGGAGGCGACGATCGCCGGAGAGGGAACGCCGCTGCCCGACCGCGTCATCGAGTCGATCCGGGCGAATGGCGTGGCGATCAAGGGACCGATCACGACCCCGGTCGGCTCCGGGTTCCGCTCCGTGAACGTCGGGCTGCGCCAGGCCCTGGAGCTCTATGCCAACGTCCGCCCGGCCCGGTCGATGCAGGGCGTCGAGAGCCGCTACGACAACGTCGACCTGATCATCGTGCGCGAGAACACGGAGGATCTCTATGCCGGGATCGAGCACCGGGTCGGGTCGGATGCGGCGGAGAGCATCAAGATCATCACCCGCGCGGCGTCGCAGCGGATCGCGCGGTACGCCTTCGAGTACGCGGTGAACAACGGCCGGAAGAAGGTCACCGCCGTCCACAAGGCGAACATCATGAAGCTCTCCGACGGCCTCTTTCTGGAGAGCTGCCAGCAGGTCGCCGCCGACTATGCGGGGCGCATCGAGTTCGAGGACCGCATCGTCGACAACATGTGCATGCAGCTCGTGCAGAAGCCGGAGCTGTACGACGTGCTGGTCCTGCCGAACCTGTACGGCGACATCGTCAGCGACCTTGCCGCGGGACTGGTGGGCGGCCTGGGCGTCGCGCCGGGCGCGAACATCGGCGAGAGGGCAGCCGTCTTCGAGCCGGTCCACGGCTCGGCACCAAAATACGCCGGCCAGAACAAGGCCAATCCAACGGCGCTCATCCTGTCAGGTGCCCTGATGCTGCGTCATCTCGGCGAGCTGGCGGCGGCCGATGCGGTCGAGTCCGCGGTGCGCGCCGTCATCGCGGCAGGCGAAACGACGACATACGATCTCGGCGGCTCGGCGGGCACGCGCGAGTTCGGTGAGGCAGTCGGGGCTCGCGTGCGAGCTGCCGCGTAGCAGACGTGCGGGGGGCGGAACCGCCATCCTCCCGGACCACGCGATAGAATCGGGCAGCCGCTAGATTCGCGCCGCCCGGTATTCGGCGGTGACCCGTGGAGATGAACGCACGACGTGATCAACCTGTTCGGCTACCGCGTCTCGTGGGCGCAGCTGGCGTGGTTCGGACATCGCGCGAGCGGGCTCGGCGTCCTGTTCTACCTGTTCATGCACATCGTCGAGACCTCGACCGTGCTGTTCGGGCCGGACGTCTACAACGCGGCGGTGGGCATCTTCAGGAATCTGCCGGCCAGGCTGGGCGAGATCGTCCTCATGGCGGCGCTGGTGTACCACGCGCTCAATGGGCTGCGGGTGATCGCGATGGACTTCTGGCCTTCCCTGACGGCCTACTACCGGCCGCTCACGTACGGCGTCATCGGCGCCACCGTCGCCGCCATGATCCCGCTGTCGCTCATCATGATCCGGCCCTACGCGCCGTGGGCCTGACCACGCGATGACTGCCGTTCGCCGTCCCCGCGTCATCTACACGAACCCGTCCCGGGCGGCGCGCCCAAAGCCGGAGGCATCGGGCCGGGAGCGGTTCTGGTGGTACTTCATGCGCCTGTCGGGGCTGGCGCTCGTGTTCCTTGCGCTGGGCCACATGTTCATCATGCATGTGATGGTCGAGATGACCGGCCAGGAGGTCAACTTCGCCTTCGTGCAGAGCCGATGGGGGACGCCGTTCTGGCGCATCTACGACCTGCTCCTGCTGGTGCTGGCCTTCGTGCACGGCGCAAACGGAACGCGAGTCGTCATCGGCGACTACGTCGTCCACCGGAGGGCGCGCAGCCTGCTCATCGGCATCCTCCTCGTCGTCAGTGCTATCTGGCTCCTGCTCGGGATTGCCGTGATCGCCTTCTTCAACCCCGACACGGCGCCACCGGTCGGGCCCTTCTCGTGACCCTGGCCACGCTCGGTCGCGCGGCGATCCCGCCGACGAGGGTCCACGAGATGGACGCCGTCGTGGTGGGGGCCGGGGGGGCCGGCCTGTACGCCGCCCTCGAGCTGAAGCAGGAGCTCGGGCCGGAGGCCCGCATCGGCGTCATCAGCAAGCTCTACCCATCGCGCTCGCACACCGGCGCCGCGCAGGGCGGGGTCTGCGCCGCGCTGGGCAACACGGAGGAGGACCACTGGGAGTGGCACTGGTTCGACACGGTCAAGGGCGGTGACTACCTCGTCGACCAGGACGCGGCCGAGGTCATGTGCCGGGACGCGGTCGAGACGATCATCAACCTCGAGCACCTGGGCCTCCCGTTCGATCGCACGCCCGACGGGCTGATCAACCAGCGCCGATTTGGTGGGCACACGCGCAACTACGGGGAGGGGCCTGTTCGGCGCTCCTGCTTCAGCGCCGACCGCACGGGCCACTCGATCCTGCAGACCCTCTACCAGCAGTGCATCCGGCGCGACGTCGCCTTCTTCGACGAATACCAGGTGCTCGACCTGGCGCTGCCCGACGGGCCGGGCGGTCGCGCGGCGGGCGTGATCGCCCTTCAGCTGGCGACGACCGAGCTGCACGCCTTCCGCGCGAGGGCGGTCCTGTTCGCGACAGGCGGCTACGGCAAGGTCTTCAAGGTCACCAGCAACGCCCACACGCTGACCGGCGACGGGATGGCGATCCCGTACCGCCGCGGCCTGCCGCTCGAGGACATGGAGTTCTTCCAGTTCCACCCGACCGGCATGTACAAGCTCGGCTTCCTGCTGTCGGAGGCGATGCGCGGCGAGGGCGGCTTCCTCGTCAACGACTCCGGCGAGCGCTTCATGGAGCGCTACGCGCCGACCATGAAGGACCTGGCCAGCCGCGACGTGATCTCGCGCTCCATCTACCTGGAGGTGGCCGCGGGACGGGGCATCGGCGGCAAGGACTACGTCCACCTCGACGTGCGCCACCTCGGGGCCGAGGTGCTCGACAAGAAGCTGCCCGACATGAGCGGCTTCATCCGGACCTACTTCGGGCTTGAGCCGCTGACCGATCTGGTCCCGATCCAGCCGACCGCCCACTACGCCATGGGCGGGATTCCGACCGATATCGACGGCCGGGTGCTGGCCGACGAGAAGGGCGCGCTCGTCCCCGGCTTCTATGCCGCCGGCGAGGTCGCTTGCGTGAGCGTCCACGGCGCGAACCGGCTCGGCACGAACTCGCTGCTCGACATCCTCGTCTTCGGGCGACGTGCCGGCAAGCGGATGGCGGCCGACCTCGCCGACCTTCCCGAGCCGACCGTCGACGCCGAGGCCGAGGCATCGGCCGCTGCGACCGTTTCCGGCCTCCTGGCCGGCACCGATGGCGAGCGTCCCGCGGTGATCCGCGCCGAGCTCCAGGAGGTGATGTTCTCGAAGTGCGGCGTCTATCGCACGGACCGGCTCCTCGTCGAATGCCGGGATGCGGTTGCCGACCTTCGCGCGCGCGCGCGACACCTGAAGGTGGACGACCGGGGCTGCCGCTACAACACCGACCTCGGCGAGGCCATCGAGCTCGGCTACCTGATCGACTGCGCCGAGGCGACGGTCGAGTCCGCGCTGGCTCGTCGGGAGAGCCGTGGCGGCCACGCGCGGGAGGACTACCCGAACAGGGACGATGCGGGCTGGCTGAAGCACACGTTTGCCTCACGAGGTCCGAAGTCCGGCATCATGAGCCTGCGCTACAAGCCGGTCACGATCACGAAGTTCGAGCCCAAGGCGCGGACGTACTGAGGGACCGATGGACGTCACGCTTCGCATCCGTCGCTACAACCCGGAGGCCGACGAGGCTCCGCACTGGGAGACCTACACGGTTCCTGCCGAGCCGACCGACCGCGTCCTGGATCTGCTGCACCAGGTGAAGTGGTACCAGGACGGCACGCTGACCTTCCGGAGGTCGTGCGCGCACGGCGTGTGCGGCTCGGACGCGATGCTCATCAACGGGCGCAACCGGCTCGCCTGCGAGTACCTCGTCAAGGATGCCGGGTCGACGATCACGGTCGAGGCGATTCGCGGCATGGAGATCGTCAAGGACCTGCTCGTCGACATGGAGCCGTTCTGGGACTCGTTCAAGCAGGTGATGCCGTACCTCGTCAACGATGACGTGCCGGAGGACGGCAAGGAGCGACGACAGTCGCCGGCCGACCGTGACCGCTACGAGGACACGAGCCGCTGCATCCTGTGCGCCGCCTGCACCACCAGCTGCCCGGTCTTTTGGGCCGACCAGTCCTACGTGGGCCCGGCGGCGATCGTGAACGCGCATCGCTTCATCGTCGACACGCGGGACACCGCCAAGCAGGAGCGGCTCGAGATCATGGCTGACCCCGACGGCGTGTGGCGATGCCGGACGACGTTCAACTGCGTCGAGGCCTGCCCGCGCGACATCAAGATCACGCGCGCCATCCTCGAGGTGACGCAGGAGATCGGCAAGGCCGGCATCCGGTGAGGCAACTTCCGTGGCCATCCGGTGAAACGGCGGGCGCGTGCGCCTCCTGATTCACACCGATGGCGCGGCCCGCGGCAACCCCGGCCCGGCCGGCGCCGGCGCAGTCCTGCGTGACGCAGCCACGGGCACGGTCCTGGCGGAGATCGCGGAGCCACTCGGTCGGGCAACGAACAACGTCGCGGAGTGGACGGCCGTGCAGCTTGCGCTCGAGGAGGCCATCCACCTCGGGGCGACGCATGTCGACCTGCGCATGGACTCCGAGCTGGTGGCGCGCCAGATCTCCGGCGTCTATCGGGTGAAGCACCCCGACCTGAAGCCGTTCCATACCGCGGTCATGACCATGCTGCGCCAGCTCGACGGCTACACGGTCGGGCACGTCCCGCGCGCGCTCAACAAGGATGCCGATCGGCTGAGCAACGTCGCGATCGACGGGCCCGGATGAGCGTGGGACCGAACGCATGTTCCAATCGAGTACACTGGCGGTCCCTGGAGGCGGCTGGACGGCCGCGGGCGCATCGGTCGAAAGGCCGCGTCCGAGGAAAGTCCGAGCTCCACAGAGCAGGCTAGCGGGTAACTCCCGTCCGCCGCGAGGCGAGGACCAGCGCCACAGTGACGATGCCCACTCCAACGGGAGCGGGAGTGAAACGGGCAAGCTCTAGCCGGAGCAAGACCGAATAGGGGAGCGCAAGACGGCCTTCGGGCCGAAGCAGGTTGCTCGCTCAGCTCCCGGGTAGGTCGCAAAGATGGATGGCCGTCCATGGGACCGATGCGAATCGGTCCCGGGACAGAACTCGGCTTACAGGCCGCCTCCGGGGCTCGGGTAGAATCGGCGACGGCCGCGTCACCGGGACCAGGCCCTTGCTGCGCGTTTCGAACGCAGCTCTGCTGAAGGGGTAGCTCCGGGCATGAGCGGCAGTCCGCACGGCAATCTCATCCAACCGCCGGTTCCCGCGACCGCCGCATGAGGGTCCTCAGCGTCGTCGGCGCCCGCCCGCAGTTCATCAAGGCGGCTCCGGTCAGCAGGGCGCTGCGGCGCTCCCACGAGGAGGTGCTGGTCCACACCGGCCAGCACTATGACCACGCCATGAGCGGGAGCTTCTTTCACGAGCTCGAGATGTCGAACCCGGCCGTGAACCTGGAGGTCGGCAGCGCCAGTCACGCGGTCATGACCGCGACCATCCTGCGGCGCCTCGAGCCGGTCCTGCTGGAGCACCGGCCGGACGGGATCCTCCTGTACGGCGATACGAACTCAACCCTGGCCGCGGCCGTGGCGGGCATCAAGATCGTGTACCGGGACGGCGGCCGCCCGTGGCTGGCGCACGTCGAAGGCGGCGTCCGTGCGTTCAACCGCCAATGGCCGGAGGAGCACAACCGCGTCGTCGCCGACCATCTGAGCGACCTGGTGCTGGCACCGACCGACGAGGCGATGCGCAACCTTCGCCGCGAGGGTCTCGCCGAGCGGTCGGCCAAGGTGGGCGACGTCATGGTCGACTCCTTCGTCTGGGCGATGGACCGCACCGCGGCGGCGGCCCTGCCGCTGGCGCGCGAGCACCCCGGCTACGTGCTGGCCACGCTGCATCGGGGCGACAACGTGGATGAGCCGGTCAGGCTGTCCGCATGGCTCGATGCGATGCGGACGGACCGTCGGGTCATCCTCCCCGCGCATCCGCGCACGGCGGCCACCCTCGCCAGGGCGGGGTTGGTTCCTCCGGCGAACGTGTCGTTCATCGACCCCGTCGGCTACCTGACGATGGTGGCGCTCGAAATGTCGGCCTCGCTCATCATCACCGACTCAGGCGGCGTCCAGCGCGAGGCTTACCTGGCCGGCGTTCCGTGCTTCACCGTGCGCGACGAGACGGAGTGGGTCGAGACCCTCGCGGGCGGATGGAACCGCCTGGTCGGCACGACGCCCGCCGGGCTGGCGGCAGCGTTGCGCGGGCACGATTTCGCGAAGCCGACCGCCCCGCGGGCTGAGGTGTTCGGTGACGGGCACGCCGCCGAACGCATCGTCGCCGAGCTCGAGCAGCTGCACGCGCGCAGCTCGGTGGCTCCGGCAGGCCCGGCCCTGGCCCTGTGAGCGCCCGCGAACGCGCGCGCCGCCCTCGCCGCGTCGCGATCGTCGTGCATGCGACCGTGCCGCAGGATCCCCGCGTCCGACGCCAGACCGACGTCCTGCTGGCGGACGGTTACGAGGTCGACATCTTCGCCCTGCGCGAGCCGGACCAGGAGCGCCTGGAGTCCAGCGGCGGCGTCACGATCCATCGGCTGCCCATCAACCGCACCTGGTACGGGATCGCCGGCCACCTGGCCGAGTACCTGGCGTTCATGGCGGCGGCCACGGTGGCCGTCACCCGGCAGCATCGCCGGCGCAGGTATCGGTTGATCCAGGTCGCGACCGTGCCGGACTTTCTTGTCCTCGCCGGCCTGCCCGTGAAGCTGACCGGCGTGCCGGTGCTCCTGGACCTGCACGAGGACATGCCGACGTTCTATCGGGATCGGTTCCCCGGGCGGCTGGTCGGTCCGGGCATGCTGCTCGTCAACGCCATCACGCGCGCGTCGGCGGCTGCGGCCGATGAGCTGATCACCGTCCACGAGCCTCTCCGCCGGCTCTCGCTCGATCGTGGCGTGGCTCCCGATCGGATCGCCGTGGTGATGAACAGCGCCGACGAGCGCATCTTTTCGGCCGCCCCGCGCCGGCCCTTCATGGAGGACGGCGAGCTTCGCCTCGTGCACCACAGCAACCTGCAGCGCGTGTACGGGCTCGAGTACGCGATCGAGGCGGTTGCGCTCCTGCCGGACCTGCCGGTGCGGCTGGACGTGTACGGCGATGGGCCCTACCGCCGGCAGGTCGAGGGGGCCATCGAGCGCACCGGGACGTCCGCCCGCGTCCACCTTCAGGGACGGGTGCCGATGGAGCAGCTGCCCGGGCTCCTCGCAGGCTCCGACATCGGTCTCGTTCCGACCCGGCCCGAGCCGTACGCCCAGTACTCCCTGTCCACGAAGCTGCTGGAATACGTCGTGATGGGGGTTCCCATCATCGCCAGCGACCTCGCGACCTTCCGCTACCACTTCAGCGCCGAGGCCATGCGCTACGTGCCCGGGGCGGACCCCGGAGCCCTGGCCGCGGCCATCCGGCAGGATGTCGCCGACCCGGCCGGCATGCAGGCACGCGCCGACGAGGCGCTGCGCCAGTACCGCCCCTACCGTTGGGAGATCCAGCGCGATCGGTACCTCGCCGTCGTGAACCGCCTCACGCGCCGCTACGCGGGCGTCACCTCGTCCGTCGAAGGCGGGTGATGCGCGGCGCCGGTCCAGGCCACGGAGCCCAGCCCGAGCACGAACCAGAACAGGAAGGCCACGGTGTTGCCTTCGAGCAGCATCGTGGTCACCGACGACAGGCTCACTGCCGCGGTGGCGCCAACCATGCCGGCAGCCACCACGAAGTGGCTGGCACGGGCCCGGCGCGTCGCCAGTAGAAGGGGCAGCACGATCAGCCCGATCGCGGCGATCAGCGCGGCCGCACCGACGACGCCGGTCTCGACCAGGATGTGGAGCCAGAAGTTGTCCACCGTTCGCTGCCGGTACCAATCGGGGAAGATCTCGTCGGTGCCGTATTCGGTGTAGACCGGGGAGGAGAAGTTCCACGCCGCGGCGCCCCCGTAGCGACCTGGACCGACGCCGACGATCGGATGGTCCACCAGTATCGGCAGCGCGTTGGTCATGAACATCCACCGCAGGTCGCGACCCTCGCCGATGGCTCCGACGCGGTCGATGGTGCTCCCGAACGGGTTGAACGGCTCGGGCGCCTCCTCCACCGTGCCGTCGGCCGCCGGGGATGCGGGAAGGAGGTTGCGGGGCATGACGAAGGCGGTGCCGAGCGCCAGGACCCCGATGAGGCCAAAGGCCAGCAGCGCTCTGCGCTCCAGGAAGAGGGCGACGACGGCGAACCCTCCGCCCACCCCGAGCCACGAGCCGCGCGAGTAGGTGAGGAACAGGGCCAGCGTCAGGACGAAGGTCATCACCATCGCCACGCGGCGTTGGCCGACACGCGGCAGGCGGGTGATCGCGAACACGCAGAACGGGAGCGTCAGGCCGATGAGGGTCCCGAACACGTTCGGGTCTCGCACGAACGAGCCGATCCGCACGTCCTCGCCTGATCGACCGACGATGCCGGTGAGGCCGAGGATGCCCGGCGAGAGCACCACCTGCGCGATGGCGATGAGGGCCCCGACGATCACGACCCCGACCAGGACCGTGATGGCCAGGCGGACCTGGCGGTGGCCGAATCCGGCCATCCGAACCAGGTAGAACAGCACGGCGGCGTCCAACGTGTAGACGAGGCCGAGGAGGGCGATGTGCGGCGGAACCCCGTTGACGAGGGTCGAGATCGCCGCAGCGCCGGCGAACACGGCAAACGCGATGGTTGCAGGGTGGCGGATCGCAGGGACGAAGGTGCCGGATCGCACCGAGAGCACGAGCACGACGCCCGCGACGAGGAGCAGCAGGACCTCGGAAAAGAACGGGGCGATGGCCAGGGCTCCGACGGGGATCACGCGCCCTGCGACGAACCGGTCCAGGAGCGGCGTCAGGACCACCAGCACCAGGACGGCGCGAGGCCAGCGGAAGGTCGCCAGCGCGATCGTCGCCAGGAGTGCGGCAACCGGCACGAGCGCCGCGACGACGGAGACGCGGGCGACGAGGATGGACGTGACGGCCAGCGCCAGTCCGGCGGCCACGTACCACACGGCCGGTGCGTCGGCCAGGATGCGACGGACCGGGCGGAGCGGCCGGTCGAGGGTGGTCATCATCGGGCCACGCCCAGGATCTCCACGACGCGTTGGGCACGAGCATGCCACGAGTGCTCCACGGCCGCGCGCAGCGCTGCCTCGGCGTAGCGGTCCAGCCTCTCCGGCGCGGCCGTCGCCAGCTCGCGGATCCCGCCCGCCAGCCCCTCGGTCGTGTCCGCCACCACCACGCCCGCGCCGGCGCCACGAACGATCTTCGTCTGCTCGAGGCAATCGGTGACGAGGAGGGGACGCCCGTAGCTGAGGTATTCCATGACCTTGATCGGCACGGCGAGCTCGTTGTAGGGACTGCAGTGGCGCGGCTGGACGGTGGCGAGGACGTCGGGCAGCAGCCGATGGATGTCGGAGCCGCTGCCGCGCTCGAGCCTGAACCAGGCCGGATACGGCGGTGGCGGCTCCTCGCCCGGACGTGAGACGCACGTCAGGCCGATCGAGATCCCCTCGCCCCGCACGCGCTCGATGGCCCCGAACAGGATGTCGAGCCCATGCACCGGGTACCGCATCCCGCCCACGAACAGGAGCCGATCCGCGTCCGGCGAGCGAGGCACCACGACGGGTGGGGGAGCTCCGGGTGGGATGAGGAGCGGATCGTCGGAGTCGCCGAACGCGGCCGCCAGCCCGGTCGATGGGTAGGCGACCCGCCCAGACGCCAGGCTGAGCGCCGCGAACGCCGGCCGAAACAGGGCTCGGCTCAGCCACCGCTTGGGTGAGCCGCCGGGGGAGTACTCGGGGAAGAGCGGCTGCGCGTCGCGGAGGTAGGTGAGGACCGGGACGCCGAGCGATCGCGCCAGGCCCAGGAACGCGATGTCGACCGGACCGGGGAGCGTGGTCGCCGACTCCACGTACACGCCGGAGAGTCCCGAGAGGCGCCTCGACGCGGCGTATCGTAGCAGCGCTCCCGCGCGCGGCAGCCGCCAGCCGGCCACGACGTCGAGCTCCACCAGCTTCGACAGCTCGTCGCGCATGTGGGTGATCCGCGCGGTGGCTCCCCACCGGCCCCGGTCCAGGGGATACATGGAGAGGAGCAGCAGTCGCGGACGTCGAGCCCTCACGCGGGCATCGCGCATCTCATTTCGGCAGTATCGGCGTTCGGGCGACGAGTCGGGCGGAATGGTGCCCGTCAGCCCTCGTCAGCGCGCCAGATCGTGGTAGCGGTGCATGCGTTGCAGATCGGACGGGCCTCGTCCATCGTGCCGAGGGGGAGCGCATGGTCCCGACCGGCGAGGAGGCAGTCGACCTGGACCCTCCGGCCGCCGGCCTCGGGCAGGAGCGAGAGGTGGCGCACCGAGCAGCGGCGGATCCGACCGGATCGCGGGATCGGTCTGCGCTCCTGGCTTCCGTCGGGATTCAGCGCCATGGGTCTGGCCTCGGGTGCAGGCGGCACACGACGGCCGCCGAGCGTCTGAGGCTAGTGCGAGCGTGACCGGCGGCACAATGACGCCTTCGTACCATGGGCCGATGCGCCCGCCGGCGCCTCGCGGTGGCCGCCGGGCGCACGCTAGACTCACGCGGTCTCGGGTTTCCAACTCGGACGCGGGAGGGCGCGGGTGTTTGGTCGACGAAAGCGAGAGGAGGCGGCCGCCGAGGAGGCGGCCCGCGAGGCGGATCGCCACGCGCTGTTCGCCAGGCTCGCCCAACGTCCCGAGCACATCTGTCCGTTCCTCGGGCTGGCGGGCGACCGGACCGGTCACGTCGATGGCATCAGTGACGAGCACCGCTGCTTCGCGTTCGGCGACCCGGCGCCGATCTCGGCCGAGCAGCAGACGCGTGTGTGCCAGGAGCGCGGCTACGGCAACTGTCCCCGCTACCTGCGCGGCGTGCTCGTCATCCCGACCGAGGAGCTCGAGGCGCTGCGCCGGCCGCGCCAGCCGGAGGCGGCCGCCCCGCCACCGCCGCCATCGCAGGCGCGGTCCCGCCGGGCCGCACTGCTCCCGATCGTCCTGGGGCTCGTGCTTCTCGTGGCCGTCGGGGGTGGAGCAGCCCTCTATCTGAGCGGCGCGTTCGGGCCCGTGGCAAGCGTGCCGAGCCCGTCCTCGACGCCGGCGACGACGACGGAGCCATCGGTCGAGCCATCGGCCGAGCCGACCGAGTCCGCAACGGCATCGGTCGAGCCGACGGCATCTGGGGCGGAAGGCTCGCCCACGCCTGAGCCGACTCCCGTGCCGGGCGACGAGTTCGCCTTCTACGAGGTGTCGGTCGGGCCGGGCAGCTACACGATCTACTTCGTCGACCAGTTCGGATCGATCCTGGAGACGCGCACCGTCGGCTTCGACGACTTCTCGTTCGCTCGGGCAAGCCCCATCTCCGGCGAGGGTGGTGACGCACTGTGGGTCATCCAGGATGGGGACCTGTCCGGCTACGCGTACGACTTCCCCGAGTCGGGCGAGTTCCGCGTCCGTGCCGTCTTCCTCGCCGGAGGCGGGGAGCGGCGCTCGTTCTATCTCGAGGATGCCGAGATGAACCAGGTCCCGCAGGAGACGCCCGCACCGATTCCCTGACCCCGACCGGGCCGCCGGCCCGGCGGTCCGCGGTCGACCTGGAAGGCGACGACCCGGTCCACAGCGGCGGTCGGTCGCCGCCATCGCACCGAAAAACCCTTGACGGGTGGCGTTTGCCCTGTATAGTGGCGCTCTGTGGTTCCAAATGGGGCCATATGGGGTGTAGTGGTGAACGACAGGCAGGATGGACCGAGCGTCATTCCTCACCGGGGAGTTCCGGCACGCGCTGGACGATCGGGGCCGCGTCGCGGTCCCGGTGCGGTTCCGCGGGCGCCTGGCACAGGGAGCGACGCTCGCCCGATGGCTGGACGGCTGCCTGGCGATCTTCCCGGCGGATACCTGGGAGACCCTGGCGGCGAAGATCCAGGGGCTGCCGACGACGAACGCGGCCGCGCGACAGTTCGGCCGCTTCATGAGCTCGGGGGCGGTCGAGATGGAGCTCGATCGCCAGGGGCGGGTCCTCGTCCCGAGCTACCTGCGCGAGTACGCCGGCCTGACCGAGAGCGAGGTGGTCGTGGTCGGCGCGCTGAACCGGCTCGAGATCTGGGCGCCGACGCGGTGGGAGCCGTATCGATCGCAGATCGAGGACGCGCCGGAGGCGCTCGCCGAACACCTCGCCGACCTGGGCATCTGATGGTGCCCAGGCCATTCATGCGTCTCCGGGCCGGTCGGCCCGCTGTCCGACACACGAGGTGCAACGTCACATGGGAGAAGGGCACCTGCCGGTGCTGGTCGACGAGGTTCTCACCTCGCTGGCCATCGGCTCCGGCAGCTCCGTGGCGGATTGCACCGTCGGCGGCGGTGGGCACGCCGAGCGGATTCTGGAGACCACGTCTCCGCATGGTCGCCTGCTCGGCCTCGATGCCGATCGGGCGGCCATCGCGGAGGCGAAACGCGCGCTCGCGCGCTTCGGTGACCGGGTCACCCTGCGCCACGCGAACTTCGAGTCGATCTACGACGTCGCCGTCGACACGGGTTCGGTCCCGCTCGACGCCGTCGTCTTCGACCTCGGCCTCAGCAGCTACCAGCTGGCCGACCCGGATCGTGGATTCAGCTTCGCGGCCGATGCGCCGCCGGACATGAGATTCGATGAAACGAGTGGCCTATCGGCCGTTGAGCTCATTGACCGTTCCTCGGAGCGAGAGCTCGCCGGAATCCTCGCGACGTTTGGTGAAGAGCGCCGTGCAGGCCGCATCGCGAAGGCGATCGTGGCGGCGCGTGCGGAAGGGCGGATCGTGACTGCCGCCGACCTGGCCGCCGTCGTGGCTGCTGCGGCACCCGGACGACCCGGCGGCGCGGACGCCGGTCGGATCCACCCGGCAACGCGGACGTTCCAGGCGCTGCGCATCGCCGTGAACCGGGAGATCGAGGTGCTGACCGCCGGCCTGGTGGGTGCGCTCGCCGCGCTCCGCCCGGACGGGCGAATGGCGGTCATCAGCTACCACAGCCTCGAGGACCGCATCGTCAAGCGGTTCGTGGTGCGGGAGAGCCGCGATTGCATCGAGGACCCGCTGCCCCCGGTCTGCACGTGCGGGCATCGCGCGCAGCTGCGTGCCGTTCACAAGGGCGTCATCACCGCGGGCCCCGAGGAGGTCCGGCGGAACCGCCGAGCGCGCAGCGCGAAGCTGCGCGTTGCCCAGAAGCTCGCATGAGCAGAGCCAGGAGGAGGGTCTACCGATGAGCAAGGGACATTCACGCCACCAGGCGAGCCGGCGCCGCATGTACTCGGCGCGGCAGCGGGATCTTCGGGAGCGGCGCGCCCGTGCCGCCGGTGAGCAGCAGCACTGGCTCAGCGACGAGGTCGCGGCAATCGAGATCGAGGAG